>NZ_JBFTQB010000093.1:0-11685 GCF_056398785.1 Paenibacillus sp. 01T422
AACTGAAGCAGCAGAAAGAATCGATTCAAGTATGGGGGAAATTCGAGAATAACGCGGATAAAGTCAAAATGCCGCTTGTCAGCGCGACCCAGGAGGAATCGGAGCAGCTTGCCAAAATCATGGCGGAAGTCAGAACGTACAGCGACGAAATGTACACGAAATTTATTATGGGTGCGGAGCCGATCGATAACTTCGACCAATACGTTACCCAATTGAAGAAAATGAATATCGAGAAAGCGATTCAGTTGCAGCAGGCTGCAGTGGAGCGTTTCAACAAGAGATAACGGAAGAAGAGGTGAGTATGATGCAGCATGTGCCTTCTCAAGCTGCTGCCGCGAGCCAAGTTCGGAAGCAGGGGAATGCCCCACTTCCGGGCTTCTTCCGACTAGCGGCCAGAGATCTTTTCCGGAACCGAGCCATTTATTTGATGCTTATTCCGGTTATATTGTTTTACGCTATTTTTCAATACGGCCCCATGTACGGTGCGGTCATCGCCTTCAAAAAGTTTGATCTCGTCAAAGGCGTATGGGCCAGCCCGTGGGTCGGCTTCGAGCACTTTAAGGAATTTTTCCAGGGATATTATTTCTGGCGATTAATGCGCAATACGCTTCTAATCTCTTTATATCAGCTTGTGTTTGCCTTTCCTGCACCCATTATATTGGCTCTTCTACTCAATGAAATAACCAAAAAATGGTTCAAGCAGCTCGTGCAAACGATCACCTATATGCCGCATTTTATCTCACTTGTCGTCGTTTGCGGGATGATTGTCCAGTTCACCTCGCGCGAAGGATTCCTTACGTCCATCGTGACCTTGTTCGGTGGCGAGCAAACTGCTTTGCTTTCGCAGGCGGATAACTTCCGGACCCTCTTCGTGTCCTCGGGCATTTGGCAGCAGGTCGGCTGGGGCTCGATTATTTATTTGGCCGCCTTGTCCGGCATTAATCCCGAGCTCTATGAAGCGGCAACCGTTGATGGTGCGGGCAGATTTCGCAAGCTGAGGAATATCACGCTACCGGGCATAATGCCGACGATCGTCATTCTGTTTATTTTGCAAATCGGGCATATGATGGATGTCGGCTTTGAGAAAATCGTGCTGCTCTACAATCCGAATACGTATGAAACAGCGGACGTCATCAACTCCTTCGTCTATCGCAAAGGGCTTGGCGGCAGCTTCGAATTCAGCTATACGACGGCTGTAGGGCTTTTCCAATCCGTCATTAACTTTACCTTGTTGATTAGCGCCAACTATATCTCCCGCAAATTAAATGAAACGAGCTTATGGTAAATAACTGGAAAGGGGAGTGAACCTACTGTGGTCAAAAAGTCAACCGGCTCCGTCGTGTTTGATGCCTTTAATGTCATATTGCTAAGTGTGCTTGTTGTCATCACGGCGTATCCGCTGCTATATGTTGTCCTTGCATCCTTCAGTAACTCCGAGTTGCTGGTCAGCCATACAGGGCTGTTGTTCAAGCCGCTTGGCTTCCAATTGGAGGCGTATAAGCTGGTGCTGAGCAATCCGAATATTTTGTCAGGTTACCGCAACACGTTGGTCGTTGTTCTGGGCGGTACGCTGCTGAGCTTATTCTTGACGGCGCTCGGCGCCTATGGGTTATCGCGCAAAGGGCTGATGTTCGGCCGTCCGCTCATGATCGCCGTCGTCTTTACAATGTTCTTCTCCGGTGGATTGATTCCTACTTATTTGCTCGTGTATAATACACTGCATCTAGGGAACAACCTCCTGGCACTGATCCTGCCGACGGCAATCTCGACCTGGAATTTGATCGTGCTGCGGACCGCGTTTGCGGCAATTCCAGAGAGCTTAATCGAGTCTGCCAAGATGGATGGCGCCGGTGAGTACAGAGTGCTTTTTCGCGTCGTCATTCCGCTCTCCATGCCAGCGATAGCCGTAATGATCTTATTTTATGGCGTTGGTCATTGGAATGCCTGGTTCTCGGCGATGATCTATCTGCGGGACAGGGAGCTGTATCCGCTGCAATTAATTATGCGGGAGATTCTCCTGCAAAATAGCGTAGATTCAATGACAAGCGCTGCTTCAGGCGCTGATGATAAATATTCGATTGGTGAGAGCATTAAGTATGCAACCATCGTGGTTGCGACGGCTCCGATCTTGTTCGTGTACCCGTTCTTGCAGAAATATTTCGCCAAAGGCGTTATGATAGGGGCCATCAAAGAGTAACGTACATGATGATGTGAAGGGGACAGCAGTGATGGTAGTGAAGGGACGTTTTACATTCAGGCGATTTAGCATCTTATGGTCTTGGTTTCTTTCCTATGCGGTCATCCTRCTGATTCCAATTCTGATTGGTTTGTTCGTCTATGTACAGGTTCGTCAGCTGGTGGAGACGGAGATTAACCGTGCGAATGCGGCGCTGCTTGAACAGGTCAAGCAGGTGCTGGACGGACAAATCGATAATATAAATCGGATGAGTGTCCAGGAAGCCTTCCTGCCGCAAGTCAGGGGACTCCTCTATGCGGAGCAGCCGCTAACCGAGCAGACACGGTATTCCATTACGCTGGCGCTCAAAGAGTTCAAGAGCTTGATGGTGTCGCATGAAATGGTCACGGATTCTTACGTGTATTACCGCAAGGGCAACTTCCTGCTTTCGCAGAGCGCGGTCTATGATCCAGATGACTACTTTCAAACTCACCATGCGACTAGCAGTAATACGAAAAAGGAATGGGACACCCTATTGAGCCGCAAGTACATGGGCGATATGGTTGTGTATCCTTATACCAATGATGTTGGCGTCACCAAGCAGGCCATTCTGTATATGCGTTCCCTTCCTGCTGAAGACCGTGGAGAGCCGCTCGGCACGAGTGTCGTTGTGCTCGAAATGGAGAAGTTCCAGGCACCAATTCAGAAAATGAATTGGATTAATCAAGGGTCCGTATTTATTTTGACGGAAGACAACGAAGTGCTGGCATCGACCAAGGCGCTGCGCTTGCCAGCCTCCATCTCTTACGACAGGTTGTCCGAGCAGAGCGGGATGGTGTACGAGACGTGGGACGGACAGAAGATGGCCGTCTCTTATATCACCTCGGACAGCGCGAAACTGAAATATATCTCGGTGCTTCCGGTGCAGGTATTTCAGGAAAAATCGTCCTATATCCGCAACCTGATGATTCTGGGTCTGCTGGCTACACTGCTGCTCGGAGCTGCCGCGGCCTATCTACTAGCTAGACGCAGCTATCATCCGGTGAACAAGCTGGTGCGTTCCTTATCTAGTACAGCGCAGTTCTCGCTTGCGGAGGCTGGGAACGAGTACTCGCTCATTTTTCATGCGCTCGATCAGCAGAATAAAGTGCTGCGCAACTACTTATTCGAACGGCTGATGAAAGGCAGGCTGGAGCCGAACTTCCCCCTGCGCGAGGCCTTGGAGACTCACGAGATTACGTTCGCTGGCGAGCGGTTTGCGGTCATGCTCATTCTTATCGAGGATTATTCGGAGATGTTTCGTCAGCCGCAAGAGGATGCCGAGCATCAACACAAGTTCGTGCAAATGATTGTCAGCAACATCGTTGAAGAGATGTGCAGACAGCGGTATGTCGCGCACATGACGGATTTGGATGAGATGTTGGCCTGCTTAATCAACGTGCAGAGCGGCTCGGATGAAGAGGTGCAGGAAGAGCTGTACCGAATTGTCGGAGAGGCGAGACAACTTATCGAGCGTAAATTCAACATTCAGTTCACGACTTCAATCAGCCGCGTTCATCTCACGACGGGCGGCATTCCTTCCGCCTATCAAGAGGCGCTCAAAGCAATGGAGTACAAGATGTTGATGGGCAGCACCGAGATTATCCAGTACGAGCAGCTGCAGAGCCATGAGCCCGAGTACTGGTTTACGTGGGAGAAGGAGCAGCGACTCATCACCGCAATTAAAGCGGGGGAGACGTCGTTGACGCTCGCCATTTTGGACGAGGTATTCGAAGCGATGCACGCCTATAATCGGCTTCCGATCGAGATGGTGCGCTGCTTCCTCTTTGATATGGCCGGGACGGTCATGAAGGCTTTGTATGAAGCCGACTACAATCGATCTGCCATGTCGGAGCAGCAGCGAGCGCTATGGAAGTTGTTAGAATCTGAGAACGTCAACGATATTCAAAGAGGGTTGTCTGATATTCTCAAACAAATTACTGGCGATCTCAGCCATAAAAAAAATCGGCCATCCGGCCTCGTCGAGGACCTGACGGCGTACATTCAGGCTCATTACCAGGAAGCGAATCTGGGTGTGGCTGCGATTGCGGAGCATTTTGGCATGAATCCGGTCTACTTGACCCGCGTCTATAAGGAGCACACCCGCGATACTCTGCTTGACGCCTTAAATAAAGCTCGCATTCAAGCGGCCAAAGAGTTGCTGACAGATGACAAGCTTACGATTAAAGAAATCGCCGAGCAGGTCGGATTTTTCAGTTCCAACACGTTTATTCGCACGTTTAAAAAGGTAGAAAGCATTACCCCAGGCATGTACAGGGATATGCTCAAAGGTATTGCGAAGCATTGAAATAAGGCTGCCCCAAGGTCGAAATGACGACGTTTGGGGCAGCCTTCTTAGCGTTCGCGAAAGTAAGAAAGCTTCTCGTATTCCCTTGGTTAGGGTAGACACGAGAAGCTTTAATTTATTGCTGAGGCTTCGTTTGTTGGTGGGCGACGATGCCCAGTATCACGGTGATGGCTTCCGCCCTTGTTGTCAGTGCTTGCGGCTCGAAGCGATTGGATTCTCGGCCWTGCAGGATGCCGAGCTTGTTCATCCTCGCGATAGCGCCCTGAGCCCAGTCTGGGATTTCCTTGCTGTCTGCAAATTCCACTGATTGTGCCGCTTCGGTGTCGAGCGCCTGCGCCAAAGCCTTCGCGCTCATGACCGCCATTTCCGCGCGAGTGATCGCTGCGTTCGGACGGAAGCTGCCGTCCTCATAGCCGCTGATGACGCCGGCTTGCACCGCTTGCGTGACCGCTTTCTGTGCCCAGGTTCCAATCTGGGCCTCATCTGTGAATGTTGCTGCAGCAGATTGTCCTTGCAGATGCAAGGCATTCATCAGCATGACAACAAACTCAGCACGGGTGACGACCCGGTCCGGTTGAAACGTGCCATCCGGATAACCGGTTGCAATCCCGGCTTCAGTCGCTTTCATAATGCCCATCATTGCCCAATGGCCGAAAATATCGCTGAAGCTAACCTTAGTAGGCTCTAGAGGCACCGGTGGGAGACTTAGAGTACCGTTGTTGGAGACGATAGGTGCAGAATCAGGCTTGGATTCAACCTTCGGCTCAGGTGTTGAGGGCTCAGCAGGATCAGTTTGATCGGGATTCGGGCCAGAAGAGCCTGGCTCGGGATGTGCCTCGGCACGGTGGACGGCTACCTGATACGTCGTAGTCGTGGTGCCGTCCTGAGCGGTGACCGCAATCGCGATCTGATTCGCTCCAACTTGCAGATTCATCGCGTTGTAGGCATACACATCGTTCGTGACCGAGCTGTAGACGGCTCCTGTCACGGTAACCGCCTGGTGGATATCCGCTTTTATCAAGAATAGCTGCAGATTGGTTACGGCGTGAGGCACCTCCAGGGAGTAGTTCAGCAACTCCGGTGTAAAAGCAGGCGATAACACGCCATGATCGGCAGATAAGCCGGACAGCAGTAGGGCATCCACATGCGCAGGACCACTTGGCTCCCACTTGGCGAATACCGTGAGGTTGGCAGTGATGGCGGCTGTATCGAAGGAAAAAGGCGTTGTCAGCGCTGCATCGCTGAACCATCCGCCAAACGAATAGCCGCTTCTCACAGGGGAGGCAGGTTCAGCAGCGAAGCCGTTCTCATCGATCGTCTGGCTGCCGACGCTAGAACCGCCATTGCTTTCGAAATTGACGCTGAACGTTGCAGGATAAGGGAGAGCAGCCTGCGGCTGCCCCTCCGTGTAAATAATTAATTGCGGACCCATTCCTGCGCTTTCCTTCGCATAGTAGGAGTGGATCACATTGCTGCTCAAGTAAGTAATTCCGAGGCTAATTTTTTTATCACCAGCAAGCTCACTGACGACCTGTGCCGTTACATCAATATCGACATATTGGTTAGCCGCCGGTACAGTCCAGGAACCGAGCACAGTGCTCATGGCGGGTTTGTTGCTGTCGGTGATCGTCGTTTCTCCCCAGGCATCGTCGCTGACAAACTGAAGTTTGTCGGAGAAGGTGCCTGTTGCGGCTGAGGTTAACCGCAGCTTGGCGGATGTAACCTTGCCTGCCACCTGGGACAAATCAAAGCGGAGATAGGACTCTCTTGGTGTTGAAGGACTTTTGACCAGCAGAGTTGCATTGCCTCCATAATTGGTTGTCGGCGCAGCTGCTGCAACGAAGCTGTCCGCTTCTGTGCCGAGCGCGTAGCCCATGCGGCTCTTGGTATACACCAGGATTTTGGCTGCTTGGCTGCCGTTGCCGTTCTCTTTCGTATAGTAGTTGTGTGATGTACCACTATTTGTCTGAGAAGAGAGAAGCAGGCTCAGCTGTTTGTTGCCGGCAAGTTCGGAGAGCACCTGAGCACCGACATCAACGACGGCTTGCTGGCCAGCATCCGGTGTGCTCCAAGAGGTGAATACTGCTCCGCCAGAAGGCGCGTTGGAGGGCAGCAACATGGACTCTTCCCAAGTGTCGTCGCTGACTACTTGCAATTGATCGGTTGACGATCCAGTTGTCGAAGAGGTCAAGACCAGCTTGCTGTATTCCGGTGTTACATCGGCCGGCAGATCGGAAAGCTGAAAGCGCATATAAGCACTTCTGACAGAAGTGGGATTCGCAGAACCACGAATTTCCATCGTTTTGGCTGCCCCGTAATTGCTGGTCGTTTTGCCCATATTCAAGTGAGCGTCAGCTGCAACCGCGACCGTATAGTAATCCGCATCCCTTACGACATGTCGGTAGATATGGAACGGATTGCCGGCCGAGCTCTTCATGACAAGCTTACCGATGTCCTGAATGGACGGAGCGCCGGTACGGTAAGCGTAATGGTCGGCAATTTGCACTTCTGCTCCGTTTTTCGGTGCGATGAATACGCTGTACGTCTTCGAAGCAAGATCGGTCAGGATGGTGACATGATAAGACTCCCCAGCCGTGTAAGAGAGCGGATACGTTTGGGCGTAGGCCGTGCCGTTCCATGCTTTGAACGTTCCGTTCGCATCGAGCGAAATCGAGATCGGAAGGTCGGTTTCGCTGTTTGCTGCCAACGTTTGGCCTGTATAACCGATCAAAGCACCGCCAGTACCTGCTGATGGAACCAAATCAAATTCCATGGTCTGGACGCCGGTATGACCCGCACCTAGGTCTTTTGCGCTGAGCGAGGCAGACGACGACCAGGCAGGAACGGCTACCGCATACAACTCGTCGCCGGACATCGTAAAGTTCGCCAGCGGAATGCCGTTTAATGTTACAGCCGTGGCGCCTGGCGCTTTAATGGCGATCGCACCCGCAGCATTCGAATCGCTTGCAGCGAGGAGATTGGAACCCGTGATCTCGACAGTTGAGCCGTTCCAATCTACGGCGATATCATCGATCACCCTGTTCGAAGCAATGAGCTTCGTGCCGCTGCTGGCAAGCGTAGAGCCAGATTTCAACAGAGCAGATTGAACAGTTCCGCTCGATGATTTTTCCGCATAAGCCAGCCTGCCGTCAAACGTGAACGTATCGAAGCTGCGTACAAAACGCGGAATCTCTTCATGGGATACATAGTAGTAGCCTGAGGTTTCCGCATCTCCGATATGGTCGATTTTCAGCGCGCTCGCCACGGTAGTTGGAACGGAAGGTGCAACCGGCAGGCGGTTCACCTGCACATCTCGGCTGTCTCCGCTTGCGGTCGGGTACAGGATCGTGTCAAAGGTCACATCTCCAGCTACCTGCTTGGTGTAGGAGGTATAAGTGGCGTCCGCTACGGAATAAAACGCATTGGAATAATAGCCGTGATCGAGTGTAGCTGTGAGCTGGCCGGGGTCAGCTGGCACAACTTGCATATTGCCGGAAGCATCGCCAAATTGGGTGCTTGTTTTCTTGCTGCTTCCAGCGAGAGCCGGGTTCGCAGAGGGCAGGAAGTGCCAAGTTTGCTGGTACTTGTTGCTGCCGCCGGGGGCGCGAACATAATCCGAAACGATCGAGTAGGATGATTTCAGAAAAAGGACGTCCCGCACATACGTAAATCCGGGCACATTCCTGGTGACTCCCTGGACATAATTGAACTTGCCGTTATCGGCCCAATCTTGCAGGGAGCCTTCGGCTGTGTTTTGCGCCGTATCGTTAATTTCAATCGTATTGTGCGCCTCTGTAGAGAAACGAAGCCAGTTGGAAATCGGCTCATCGCTGTATGACAAGGCACCGGGGTCAACCAACAGCGGCCTGCCGTTCGCATAATAGACGATGCCATTATCGTCCGGGTGTCGATGAGAGGTTTGCTGCTTCGTATTGATAAACAAGTACCGGTCGTTCGGCGACCATCCGCTGCGCATAACACCCGTATCGCTTACCGGATAATAAGCAGATGTATAAGTCGGAGGCGCTCCTTGCGCGCCAGCGCTGCCGACATACTGAAGGCCGCTGTCCCCGTAAAGATCGCCAATCTGTTTGACGATCGCTTTGATATCCAGCGAGCTGCCGTCTCCGAAGAGCGGCAAGACCCCGTTCGGATATGCCATATCGGCCAAGTATTTGCCCATTCCATGCAAGTAGGTATCGAAAGTTGTATTGAAGGATAGGCCGTTCAAGCTGCCGAGTTCCTTGGATACCAGAAAGGCATTGGCAGAAGCGACCGTATAGCTTGCGCTTGATTCAGAATAGGAGCCGTCGCTGAAATTCAAGGACGAGATCAGCGAGTCGAAACGGCTATTTGCAATGGAAAGCCACGCTGCGGAATCCGTGAATTCTGGAAAATAGACGGCAATGCTGTAGAAGGCCTGCACTTCAAATGCCCCGTGATTGTTGCGGGGATCGAAGCCCTCTGGCGTCGCGAAGTGCGCGCCTTTTTTCCAAAAGGTTTTGAGTAAATCGGTATTGGCCGAGGCCGTTAAGGAGGGACTGCTCCGAAGCACGTGATAGGCCATCACCCAGTTGGCGGCTCGTATTGAAGTCTGGAAAGTCAGCGGGAATCGACCAGCGCCTTCGGCTAGGGAGGAGGCATCCCCGTCGCGAATAAAATCGAGCATATAGCTAATATAGCTGGCTGCATATCTCTCCGTTTGCGTTGAAGCATAGGCGGCAATCAGTGGATTCAACCAGTTGAAATTGGTGATCTGCATCGCATATTGTTCATCCGCAATGCCGGCTGCAGGGCCAACCCAGTCGGTTCCGTCTGGATTTCCCTGCCAGGAGAATGTTTTGCCGCTATGATTGGCGTAGGTGAGCGAGTTCTCATTCCATGCACTGTCTCCCGTTTGGTACAACATCACATCCGTACCGCCAGCTGCTTCGGTGTAACCGGAAAGCTCCAACGTTGCGCTGGTGACTGTTCCGCTGATGGCACTCAAATTAAATTTAAGATACGCCTTGCGTTTATTTGAATCATAGGGTGCGCCCGATTCCAGCACCTGAAGAAGGGGCTCGCTGGCGTGAATGCTTGTATCGTTGCCCCGAATATAGGTATCCATCGTCGGAAGCAAGCTCGCTGTTTGTGCGCCGGCGCTGTTCGTATAGTGCACCTTCAGCACAGGCAGGCATGCTGGAAGCGGCGTCAGTGCACAGTTCTGTTCTCGGCTGTACAGCATGGCCGGTTCGGTACCCTTATAGCGCCCCATGAGCATGAAGCTCAGCATTTTGTCGGAGCCGAGGGCGCTGTTCACCTTGGCGAGCATATCGAAACTGGCTGTGCCAGGCGTATGAGGGACTGTAAACGTAGTCAGATAGAATTCCTTCAGGGGAGTAATAACATGATCCATGATAATGGGAAGCAGATTAGGATCAACGGTGATATCGTCAAAGCCCTGAATGGTTCGGGTCGTACGATTGGCAAAATAGGTCTGCAGTTCCTGCTCAGCTTGCGCATAATTGCCTGCTAGAACGCTGGTCTGAACGGCGTTTAAGCTCGGATAAGCGGCATAGTTAAGCTTGCCGGGCGTCGACCACTGGCCRGCATGGCTATCCCATACGCCGAAAAAATCGGCGTCCGACATGCTGCTGACCCCTGTAGAAGCAGCATAAGCGCGCTGGGGTGCGGCGAGTGCGGGAAACAAAAGCTGGAGACAAAGAAACAAGGAAAGGATGATGAAGGGGAATGCCTTTGGGTGGCGCAAGTTCTTATTTTTCAATAGATGGACCTCC
The DNA here is from genome assembly GCF_056398785.1 of Paenibacillus sp. 01T422. NCBI lineage: Bacteria > Bacillati > Bacillota > Bacilli > Caryophanales > Paenibacillaceae > Paenibacillus > Paenibacillus sp. 01T422. The sequence goes on from NZ_JBFTQB010000093.1 coordinate 10,304, forward strand.
TCGTCATAGCTGCTGCGTATGAATGATGTCATTCGGATACCTCCATGGATGCCATTGAAATTGAGGAGACGTTGACTCCCCTGACCTGAATTGCAAGCGTTTGCATTATTGCGTGTTAGTTGTAAAATCATTTGCACAGTAGTGTTGTAACGGCCGTTACTCGTCTATCATAGCTAGCATATGGTCGTATGGGAATCGTCCGTTTCATGCGCATATCGCCGAAACCCAACTTTTTATAAGCTGCTTGTTGGTGGGGGATCGCCTATTTACGACATTTGGCTTGTGGGAACGAGGAGCCGAAGCGGAAGAGGTTGGTTTTGGATGATGGGCACATGAAATGGAGGATATTCATGCCGAAGGCTCCCCCGGTAAAATAGAGATGAGAAAGAAACTGTACTCAGGGGTGTGCAACAATGATTGAATTACAAATCCAGGATCAAGCTTGGTTAGCACAAGTGATCAGCAAGATCACGGACAAAATGGCATGGGTCAGCGAAAAGTCTGCCAGCAAGATTCCTTATACAACGGTAGACGGTGTGCATGACAATCGGATTGTGGACAAACCGACCGGTGAATTGACAGACGGTATCAATTGGTGGACGAATGGCTTTTGGGGCGGCATGATGTGGCTAATGTATCACGAAACTGGCAGGGACAGTTATAAACAGATTGCTAATCAGTCCGAAGAAGCGCTCGATGAATGCTTCCGTCAATTTTACGGTTTGCACCACGACGTAGGGTTTATGTGGCTGCCGACCAGCGTAGCGAATTATAAAATGACGTTGAATCCGGAATCTCATAAAAGAGCGCTGCATGCTGCCAATTTGTTGGCCGGGCGCTTCAACTTAGCCGGCGGCTTCATCCGGGCTTGGAACGATTCAGAGAACTTCGATACCCGTGGCTGGGCGATCGTCGATTGCCTGATGAACCTGCCATTGTTGTACTGGGCAAGCCATGAAACCGGTGATCCGCGCTTTAAGCAGATTGCCATGAGACACGCGGATACAGCAATGACGGCATTCGTCCGACCGGATGGTTCCGTGAACCATATTGTGGAGTTCGATCCGTTTGAAGGTGGCGTGGTGAAAACTTATGGGGGACAGGGGTATGAGGAGGGTTCCTCATGGACGCGCGGACAAGCATGGGCGCTGTACGGCTTCATGATGAGCTACCGGCACACGCAAAAAGAGGACTATTTGCACACAGCCAAGCGCGTCGCACACTATTTCATGGCCAATATTCCGGAGGATGGCATCATTCCAATCGATTTCCGGCAACCGAAGGAGCCGGCTTATGAAGACTCTACTGCGGCGGCTGTTGCGGCCTGCGGTTTGTTGGAAATTGCCAAAGCCGTCAATGAGCATGAGCAGGCGATGTATCTT
>NZ_JBFTQB010000094.1:0-11672 GCF_056398785.1 Paenibacillus sp. 01T422
GTGCAAGAGCAAGAAAGAACGCAAGAGCAGCAGAGAGTGCAAGAGCAAGAAAGAACGCAAGAGCAGCAGAGAGTACAAGAGCATGAGAGAACGCAAGAGCAACAGAGAGTGCAAGAGCAAGAAAGAACGGAAGAGCAACAGAGAGTGCAAGAGCAAGAAAGAACGGAAGAGCAACAGAGAGTACAAGAACAAGAAGGAACGCAAGAGCAGTTGAGTGTGCAAGAGCAAGAAGGAACGCAAGAGCAACAGAGAGTGCAAGAGCAAGAAAGAACGCAAGAGCAGCAGAAAGCGCAAGAGCAAGAGAAAGCTCAATCTCTAGTGCAGACGGAAGTTCTTCAGCAAGGGAATGTGAAGCAGCCAGGGCAAGTGGTGGATCATGCAACAGCTACTCATGCAGATAGGCAAAGGAATGTTGAGTCAAGGCATGTGGGAGTAATTTCCAGTGATACTAAGCTCGCTGATGATGTAAGAGCAGCTCGTCTAACTATGCGAGCAGCGGGCGAAATGGGACAGAGTTCCGTGATGGAGCATCCAGAGAAGCCTGTCGCTAATCAAGTGAGTGGACAGCGGATTCCTGCTTTTACAAGTCATGAAAGTGCGTCCAGAGTATCCAAGCTTATTCATAGAAAGCCTAACCCCATGGAAAATGGTGCAGAAGCTGCCGTGAAAATTCAAAGCAATGAAAAATTGCTGCAGCAGCTCCTTCAAAAACAAAGACAGCAATCTTCTAATGATTCTATTGTTGGAAGTACATATACAAATCCTAATCTTATGACGATGCCCAAACCGCGAATGCTGCGGGGGGAGAGCAATCAGGGGAGGCTACCGGATAGAAGTAGTGAAGCTGGTACAGCACTGATGGGTAGTCCCCATGAGATGAGTCATGCCAAGAACACACAGCCGATAAGTCTACAAAGCCCAATGGGACGGCAAATGGAAGGTTTTCGAGCCGGCCTACAGGCGAGTTCCGTGGTGCAAAACGCTCAGCGGGTATTTCGATCCATTGCCAAATTGGAGAAACAAATAGGGGGGAATCGACCTGAAGCGGGAAATAATGCGTCTTCAGAACGAGGTGCCCACCGTCCCTCAAACATAACTTCTGAGATATCTACAAATATAGCTAGAAAGGCTGAAAACAGCTTAACGAAGTTAGTTTCAGCCAGTCCACTTGACGGTTACCGTGCTAGTCTTAAAGCAAGTAGCCGACTTCAGGAAGCTGAGCGTATATTCCGCTCTCCAGCTAGCAATGAAGGAAGCCATGTTAATCATGAACAGCGGGTTGAAAACCAGATGGTTGAGCGAGATGCAGATGTCGTGCAAAGCACTCTACCGTCTGCTGACTTAGCTTCTGAGATATCTGCAAAAATCGCAGAATCCAGTATCTCGAAAATTGGGTCTATTTTTACCGTGATGGCAGCAATGAATGACGAGAATAGACCGAGCAGCCGCTTGGTCAGTGAAAATACAGAACGATCCGCTGAAGGTAGTAGGGGAAGTCGGGTTAGAGGATCGAACACTTTTGGTCGGATGATTGAAAGGATTTTCCGTAAATCGACGGAGCAGCTACCTGATTCAGAGGTACCACAAGAACAAGCCAGACGCAGTCAGTTGACTGCAGACGCCAGTGAAAAGGGATCGAACAATTGGACTCAAAGCAGCCTGTCATCGGGAGGCTTTGCAGCTGAGATTGCATCGAAAATAACGGAAAATAGTTTGAAAAGCATGGGACCGAGCCTTGCACCGGCAGCAGCAGAAATAGGAATGCTGAGGAATAGGCAAGCTGATGCGGTGCTGCGGAAACAGTCACCAATGACTGCTGTCCAGGCCATTTGGAGACAAAGAGAAGAACCGTCTTCTCTGGATAGAAAAGTGGAACCAGAAAGCAGTAACCGTACAGTATATGTTAAGGAACTAATAGGATCATCCACAACTGCAAGTGAGTTGTCCTCAGGAACCGTTCAGAGTAGGCCCCTGAGTATTACTAGAGGAATTGGAACTTCAGTTCCAATGGTTGGTAGAAAGACGCAGGCCTCTCTAGGTGAGGGAGCTTCAGCTAGCCCAGGCCAAATAAGGTCGCTAAATTCGAGTTTGATTGATACAAGTAGATCAACCGAAGTTCAGCGGTTAATGGAAGCTGAGGCACGCGCGAAGCTTCAACTGCAGGCAGGGAGCGCAATGCCATCGCGGAAGCAGCCTGCCATGGGAGCTAGGCGCGGAGCGCAAGTTGAGCATATTCAGCGGCAAACCATAGCCGCTGAAAGCGAACGCGCGCTTCGCGCGAGTTCTGGTTCGCTCAATCAGCAGGAAGCCGGCAGCTTCCAGTCTGATTCCGCAGAGCGAACCATCAGAGCCCAGAGCGCGCTGGAAGAAGCGCGCGCTCTGGCAGGGCAGCCCGCTGCCGCTTCGCGGGCAGCGGCAAGAACAGACGCGCGAAGCACTCGCGCGTCAATGGCTCGCCAGCCCGCCAGCATGACACCGCGTGTCATGCCGCTGCTGGCGAGCACCGCAGGAGCGCGCATCGCTGCTCCTGCGGGAACCGCTGCGGCTTCGCCTGCCGCAGCGGTAAACGGACTGCCCGTCTACGGGACGGGCAGCTTCACACAGGCGGCTGCCATAGGCAGAGCCGCCGCCACAACCGCTGGCGCTCAGCGCAGCGCCAGCACACTGCTGCCTATCCTAGGCAGCAGCATCGGATCCGCGAGGCAGGAGCATCTAGCCCCGCAGCTGCCAACGCTGGAGCACAAGCAAGCTCCAGCGGCTCCAGTGCCGAACAGCACGCTTGCGGATGCCCCGCTGGAGATGGACTGGCTGCGCACCAAAGCGAGCGCAGATGAGGCCCAAACCCCAGCGGCGCCGGTTCCACAAGCGCCGCCGGAGCTGACTAGCGAGCAGCTGCAAGAGATCATGAAGCAGATCCCGCAGCTGGATGTTGCCAAGATTGCGGATAAAGTATTCCGCGAAATCGAGAAAAGAATGAAGTTCGAGCAGCAGCGACGTGGATTTTAACATTTTACATAGAAGAAGAGGAAAGGACTGACACGTGTGGCACTCAAGAAAGCCATGATTATCGTAGACAAGGGAAACAGCAAAGAGAATGTGCAAGTTTTGTTTAATCCGGGTGAGTATACACTTGATACGACCAACAGCTATTCTTGGAATACGGTGCCAGGTCTGTCCATGCCTATCGGACAATTCGTGAGTGGTGGGACGACCACGCTCTCCATGGATTTTTATTTTGACACCTACGAAAAAGGGACGGACGTCCGTGAATATACGAAGAAAATATCCGGTCTTCTGGATGTAGAGAAGGAACTGCATGCGCCTCCAATTTGCCGATTTGTCTGGGGTTCCCTGGACTTCAAAGGTGTTGTCGAAAAGGTGAATCAACAGTTCACGATGTTTCTCGATACGGGAGTGCCGGTTCGTGCCAAGCTGAAAGTTACCTTTCGCTCCTGGCATACGAAGAAGGAGCAGCTGCAGACAATTCCCCGCCACTCAGCGGACCGAACGAAGCAGAAGATGCTGAAACAAGGGGAACAGCTCTGGATGATTGCTGCCCATGAATACGAAGATCCAAGCTTATGGCGGGAAATTGCCAAGGCGAATCAGATCGATAATCCGCTCAAAGTCGTAACGGGACGACGTATTGCTGTCCCAAGATTGGACTGATCCAATGGCAACTTTAAGCTTGGAATCCAGCACATCCACTTATGATGATTTAGCTAAGAAGTACAAAGAGTTTTTCGCGCCAGCTTACTTAATTACGGTTGATGGGACGAAGCTTTCTGATAATATGGCCATTTCTACGATACGCGTGGAGACCTCTATCGATGGAACGGCGGATTCTTTTTCATTCCGAGTAACGAATGCTTACGATGTGACGAAAAACGATTTTCAGTGGCTTACCGAATTTACACTGGGGAAAGCCATCGACATTAGTCTTGGATATGTCGATAAATTCACACCGGTATTTACTGGATTTATCACGTCTGTCGTTGTCGATTTCCCCGAGAATGAAGCACCTGGTCTCATTGTACGAGGGATGGATTTCTCGTATTTGATGATGAAGGGAACGAAGTCCCGCTCGTGGAACAAAAAGAAATATAGCGATATTGTCGAGGAAATCGCCAAAACCTACGGTGCCAAAGTTCATGTTGATGCGACGACGACCGAATATCCGGTGATTGCTCAAAGCCAGATTAATGACTTTCATTTCATTCAAAATTTAGCTAATTTGGTCAATTATGATTTCTTTGTTGTAGGGAAGAACTTGTATTTCCGCAAGCCACTTACCGATATGTCGCCAGTATTGACACTGGAAATGGGAAAAACCTTGCGCAGTCTAACCATCGACATGAATCTTGCCGAGCAGATCACCAGCGTGAAGGTGCGAGCATGGGATAACAAAGAACTGAAAGTGATTGAAGGAGAGTCAGCTAGCATATCGAAGCTTGGTTCAAATTCCAGAACGGGGAAGGATATCCTTGCGTCCAAAGGGGATTTCGTGGAACATGTGTACACCAATGTCACCTCTGTGGAGGAAGCCAAAACATATGCCAGCGCCCTGCTTAACAGGCGGGCTATGAAGCTGATCAGCGGTTCAGGAGAATGCATCGGCATTCCGGAAATTAGAGCAGGACGGTATATTAAGCTTGATGGAGTAGGCACAAAGTTTGACCAACCCTATTATGTGACAGGCGCTACGCACCTGATTAATGATGACGGTTATACGACGCGCTTTCAGATAGGAGGGAATGCAGTATAATGTTCAAACTTCCCGATATCACCCTTGGCGGTGTGGCCAACTTCGCCTCCCAGAAAATCGGCGGTGTTATGGTCGCAGTTGTGACCAACAATAACGACCCTGATAAGCTGGGGCGAGTGAAGCTGAAGCTGCCACTGCAAGAAACGGAAACCGAAACGGATTGGGTCCGCATTGCCACGATGATGGGCGGTAAGGAGATGGGCAGTCTTTTTATCCCGGAAGTGAATGATGAGGTGTTAGTCGCTTTCCATCTCGGGGAGCTGCGCCAGCCTTTCGTAATCGGTATGCTGTGGAATCCCAAAAATAAGCCGCCGGCGCCAGCCGAGAAAAACGATCTGCGGATGATCAAATCGCGCTCAGGCCATGAATTATCGTTCAATGACAAAAGAGGTGACGAGAGCATCACGATAAAGACTAAAAAAGGTCAAATTATCGAGTTGAAGGACAAGGACGACAGTATTTCAATTGCCGATCAAAGCGGGAACAACAAGATTATGATCAAAGGCGGATCGGCGAATGAGATTTCGATCGTCAGTCAAACATCCAAGATCACGCTTAATGCCAAAGGCGAAGTAGCGATTGAAAGTTCGAAAGAAATTAAAATTAAATCAACGCAAATTAACATAGAAGCATCAGCGACGATGGCGCTTAAAGCAGGGGCTACGCTGGATTTGAAGTCGGATGGCATCATTAATATTAAAGGCAGTATGGTCAAAATCAATTAACGAAGGAGCGTGGACGGGTGTCGGAAGCATTTTTGGGGCGAGGCTGGAAATTCCCGATTCAGGTCGACCCTGCAACAGGGCGAATTCGGATGTCCGAATATGAGGAAGACATCGCTGAAGCGATCCGCGTTATTCTGGGCACCACACAGGGAGAACGGGTTATGCGTCCGAGCTTTGGCTGCGGCGTGCAGGAATTCATTTTTGGCTTAACGGACGATACATCTCTGCATCTGCTGGAAAGCAATATTCAAGAGGCGATTCGTAACTGGGAGCCGAGGGTCCATGAGGTGGACGTGAAGGCTGTGCCGGAAGCAGATGATCCGGGTAAAGTGATGATTCGCATCTCGTATCTAGTGCGTACGACGAATAACTTGTTTAACCAAGTGTATCCTTTTTACTTATATGAAGGTTCGAAATAGAAAGAGGCAGCGGAAACGATGATGATACGTGCAAGAGAGGAGGTGGAGCTGAGCGATGCAACCTCCCAAAATTGACCCCCGAGATATACCAGATCTCATAGCGCAGATGAAGGAAATGGCGCCTTATTATACGCCGGAATGGCGCTTTACGCCTGAGAACCCGGACCCGGGTTCGGCGTTATTCCTCATGTTCGCGGATATGTTTCATGACAACATCAAACGTTTGAACCGAGTGCCTACGAAAAATCTTATTTCGTTCCTCAATATGTTCGATGTCACGCTGCTTCCGGCCAGACCAGCCAGCAGTTATTTGACTTTCGCACTGAACGAGGGGACGAAGGAGTCCGTGTTCATATCGTCGGGTACACAGGTTGCTGCAGCAGCTGAGGACGGTAATATTTTGTATGAAACCGCCCGCAGCGCGCTGTTGACGCCTGCCCTGCTGACGGATGCCTACGTGACAAGTCGTAAGCAGGATAAGATTATTCGCATCGCGGAGGCGTTTTTGACGGCATCCCGGCAAGGCTTGGCAGCCCCGACAGCGCTATTCCGGCTGCAGGGGGATAATTTGCAGGAGCATGCGATCTTCTTGGAGCACAGTGCTCTCTTCACCTTGTCCAGCACGGCGCGGATTGAGATTGAATTCCGCAACTCCAAACGGCGGTTTGAAGAGCTTGCGCTGTCTAGCCAACTGGCTGACCCGCTATTAACCGAGTGGCTGTATGCCACGGCGGACGGATGGATGCCTTTTGACCAAGTAGCAGCCAAAGGTAATCGGGTTATCCTTTCCAAAGCGCACGAGGGGAAACTTGCCCTGAAGGAAGTGAACGGAAGGGAAGGTCGATGGATTCAATGCCGTCTGAAACCTCTTCTGCCAGGTGGGAAAACGTTGGCGGATAGCCAGCTGTCTATGGACCATATTTCCTTCAAAACCGATTACACGGATTCGCTGGAACAAGGCGGCATTCAGCCGGACCTCATGTTTTACAATGATATTGCTGCGGACCCCAGCGGATTTTATCCGTTTGGCGACCAGTTTGCACTGTATGGCACTTTTTATATCGGGAGCCAGGAGGTATTCACGAAAAAAGACGGCGATATTCAGCTGAGTTTTGGGCTGCAAGCTATTGAGAACCGTTTCGGAGCGGAACTAACGGATAACATCGATTGGAAAATGGTGATGAAAAAGTCCAAATTCGATAAGCCTCCTGTCATCCATATTACGGTGCTGCAGGTTGCTTGGGAGTATTGGAATGGCACAACTTGGGTGCGTTTAGAGGTGGGAAAAGAAGCGGAGAAGCTGTTTTATTACCCGACAGAGCAGAAAGTGCGTAAAGACATTAGCTTCCGCTGTCCGCTTGACCTCGAAGCCACTTATGTGAATGGCAACGAAAACCATTGGATAAGGGCAAGAATTTTACATATCGAAAATGCATACGTGGCACAGGCGCTATTCTTATCCCCGTGGATCGATGAGGTCTCCATGACCTATGAATACGAAGATCGTCTTTATCCTGCTGAGCATTGTTTGGCGCTGAATAATACGGTATTTGAGGATCGGACACGTCACAGCAAGCAGCTCGAAGGGGGCTTCGAACCCTATCAGCCACTAGAGGGAAGTCATCCAGCGATGCATCTATGCTTCGATTCGCCGCCTGTTAAGGGCCCGATTTCGGTCTACGTTTCGGTGAAGCAGCAACGGTTTGCGGAGCAAGACTTGCCACTGTTGGAGTGGGAATATTTACGTGCAGGCTTAATGCTGGGACATCCTTCCGAATGGGTACCACTTAAGGTGATCGACGATACGAACGGTTTGACGCAGAGCGGGACGGTGCAGTTTGTAGGCCCTTCAGATTTTGCTGGTGAATCCTTGTTTGGCCAAGAGGGATTCTGGATTCGCGCTGTGAATCGCGACGACAAATACGATGATATGACAGGGCGAATTCAAGTTCCTACCCTTTATGGGCTCTATATGAACACCATTCAAGTTCTCCAGCAGGAGACGATTATCGGAGAAGTTCCTGAAGCCAGAGGGCTGGAGGAGCTAGAGTACCAGCTGAGCCGAAATGGCATCGTATCGGAAGAAGTCTGGGTCGATGAGACGGAATTCGTGACGGAAGAAGAGATTGCCGAGTATGACAGAGCTGGAACACCGCTGATGGAGATTAGCCGGGATTCCGAAGGCAATTTGCTGCAGTTGTGGGTTCGCTGGATGGCCGTACGTCAAATGGCTGATTCGGGCAATAAAGATCGCCATTATATGATCGATCGCACGTTTGGCCGCATTCGTGTTGGCGACGGCGTTCATGGCATGCACCCGCCAAAAGGCGGATTGGCGCAGATCAAAGTCACGTATCAAGTGACTTCGGGGCAAATAGGCAATGTAGGCGCGCGTGAAATTAATCAGATGCAGGATTCTATCGCATTTGTCGGCGAGGTGTATAATCCGGAGCCAGCGTCTGGTGGCTGCCAAGCCGAGAAGCTGGAGTCGGCCCTGGAGCGTGGTCCTGAGATGCTGAAGCACAGAAACCGTGCGGTTTCGGCCAAAGATTACGAATGGCTCGCACGCGAGGCTTATCCGAACATCGCCAAAGTGAGCTGTATCGCCAATCGAAACGCCTATATGCAAAAAGAGATCGGCGCTATGACACTTGTTATTTTGCCAAAGGAAGGCCAGCAAGGCAGCCTCGCGTTTCCTGTGCTTAAGAAGCAAGTTGAGCGTTATATCATCGAGCGCGCATCGAGTCTTGTAGCCTTTCCAGAGCGGCTCCAAGTGATCGAGCCCGTATATATGGAAATCTCCGTTTCGGCCATTGTGGCTGTTGAAGGCATGGATGCTGTCGTCACGACGGAAATACAGGCAATGGAGAAGCTGAACCGCTTCTTGGACCCATTGACCGGGAATTTCGACGGCAAGGGCTGGGCTATCGGCCAGCAAATTCATCCATCTGTCTTTTACGCGTTACTTAAGACGATTCGAACGATCAGCCATGTAGAGAAACTCTACATGACGGTCTATAAGCTGGAGGACAGCGAGCGGGTCGAGCTGGACGTGAACCGACTCCCGGCGCTCCCGCACGGCATTATTGTGAGCGGGAAACATAAGGTAGTCGTGAACGCTATGTAAGGAATATCGAAGGAGGTGAGCACAAGTGCTGCCAATCCCTAATTTGGATGACCGAATGTTTGAACAGATGGTGATGGAGGCTCGGAAGTCGATTCCAAAGCTGTTTCCCGAGTGGACGGATGAAAATGAACACGATCCAGGGATTACGCTGCTGGAGCTGATGTCATGGATGACCGAGATGCAGCAGTATTACCTAAACCGCGTAACGGAGAAAAATGAGCGAAAGTTTCTGAAGCTGCTCGGCATTCGCCAGCGTGAAGCGGTGTCGGCTGTTTGTGATGTGGCATTCTCAAACGTGGATCAGCCGCTTGTGCTTCCGAAGGGGACTCCGCTGCAAGCGATGGATCAGCGATTTGAGACGACTCGTACGGTACAGCTCGTGCCTTCGACGCTGGAGAAGGTGCTGGTACGCACAGAGACGGCGGCTGGCGATTTTACATCCAATAACCAGGCGAAGATTGCTTATTACGCTTTTGGGTCGGATGCGATCAAAGGAGCGCATCTGTATCTAGGGTTCGATCGGGCGCTGCTCGTGGAAACAGAGGTTTCCTTGGCATTTCAGCTATACGATCGATATCCAGTCCGTGTGAGCCATCGGCAGGATGCGGCTGAGCCCATCATTTCATCTGCGAAGGTGGGATGGACGTTCGCTGGTGCAGGACAAATTGCGGGGCAAGGACAGCGTGGACAAAGTGAAAGCTGGCTGCCGGTCGAGGCAATAAGCGACACGACGGTTCACCTGTCACAGAGCGGTGAAGTGCGTTTTCGCATTACTTCCGAGATGAAGCCAATGGCTCTCTATCCAGCCGATGACCGCAGCCGCTACTGGATCTGCTGTACACTGGAGGAGGACGGTTATGAGCTTCCACCAAAAATCGAGAAGGTAAGCCTGAACAGTGTGCAGGCGACAGAGCAGGAAACTTTCAGCGAAGTGACGACGTTCGGCAGCACAGGAGAACCAGATCAGCGTTTTGAGGTTAGCTCTTATCTAGCTTATGGCGGACTGCACACGGTGCAGGTGCAGAATGAGCAGGGCCGCTGGCTCGATTGGCACATCGTCGCTGAGCTGAAGGACTACGGGCCGAATGATCTCGTCTGCCAGCTGCTGCAGGATTCGACCCTCCGCATAACCCGTCTACGCTTTGGCGACGGGGTGAACGGCAGCATCCCACCGCAAGGCGCGCAGCGGGTGCGGCTCATTGCCTACACGGCCGAGTTCGACTACGGCCGTTATATTGGAGGCAGCAAAGGTCTGCCGGGTCAGACCTTTGAGGTCGCTCGCGGCCGCACGTTCAAGCCCAGCAGCATGCTGCTGCAGGTAGGCTATTGGCCGCGTGGCGGAGGCAGCGTCGTGTGGGACGACTGGCGGTCCGTGGATGACTTCGATAATTCGAAGTCCACGGACCGGCATTACGTCTACGACGCTGTGGCTGGAACGATCCGCTTCGGCAATAACGAAGCGGGGCTTGTCCCGCCCAAGTCGGTGGAACCGAATATCCGGTTCCTGGCGCTGCAAGCGGGCGGGGGCGAGCGGGGCAACGTGAAGGACGGCCTCGTGACCGGCTTCACGGAGGAGCCTGGCGTGAGCGTGACGAATCCGTTCCCGGCGCGGGGCGGCCTGGAAGCGGAGACGCTCACACAGGCGAAGCTGCGCGTGCGGCGCGAGCTGGACACGCCGACCAGAGCGGTGACCGGCGAGGACTACGAGCGCATCGCCAAGGCGACGCCGGGTCTGCGCGTCGCGCGGGTGAAGGCAATCCCGCTGTACAAGCCAGGCATGCGGGATTACCCCAAGGTCAAAGCGCCAGCGCAGATGACCGTCGCGGTTGTGCCTTATAGCGAAAGCGATAAGCCGAAAGCGGGCAAGGGCTTTTTGCAGACGATCAAGGGGCATCTGGATCGGCATCGGCTTTTGACGACAGAGCTCCACGTGATTCCGGCGGAATATATCAAAATCACGGTTCACGCGGTAGTCGTCATGGAACCGAAGTACAAAAATGAGCAGCGCCGCATTACGCAAGAGCTGAGACAGCTGCTTCAGCCGATGGATCATGGCCAGGGCTCGGAGGGCTGGCGTTTCGGCCGGACGGTGTACAAAGGTGATATATACGGCGTTATTTCCCGGATCAAAGGTGTAGTGTATGTGCAGGATCTTTGGCTGGATGCTGAAGGCACTGGTTTTCAGAAGGATGGCGCTGGCGATATACATATCCCTCCTTATGCGTTGGTCTACTCCGGCAATCATGAGGTGGAGACGATTAGTCAGACGGATTTATAGCAGCTGGATGCGTGATGCTCTAGTTTCTGTTTTGTTTGAGCTTGGCGGGTGCGTTTGCGGGAACTAAGAGCCCTTATTTATGCGATTTGCTGCAAAATGAAGCGATAAGCGGAACTACAGGGTCCTATTTTGACCCAGATCGGGCTAATTCGAGGGTTGCGGATAAATAGCGCCCTGTAGTTCCCTTTGATGGCCGAAAAGGGTCGGAATGAGGGGAATAGCGTACCGTAGTTCCTTTCCTTTTCCCAGCGCGCGTGCGGGGGTTTAAGGCAGTAGATTTTCAAGACAGAAAAGAGGTGACGAACGATGCAGGATGGACAAACGTTTTTTTCATTGAACAAACCGCTTGATTGGGAGC
>NZ_JBFTQB010000095.1:0-11595 GCF_056398785.1 Paenibacillus sp. 01T422
GTATCAAAGCACTTCGGAAGCTTATGATTTCCTTTACGCAACGAATAGGGGCTTAGATGCTGCTGGTAAGGCAGTTTCTAGAATTCAAGATATCGTCCAATTGGACCCGACTAATCTTACGCCACTGCTTGAACAAGCGCAATCTGCTTACTATCAGCTGGAGGATGCCGCCTACCAATTACGCGATTATCGAGAAGGTATTGAGTTCAATCCTTCACGTTTGGATTTTATTGAACAAAGATTGGATACAATCACGTCTCTTCGCCGAAAATATGGAGAGAATATAAAAGAGATCCTGACTTACTTGGAAAAAATAAAAACAGAAGTCGATACCATTGAAAATAAGGACGAGCATATTCGGAAAATTGAAGAGAAGCTTGCTGCCTTGGAAAAGCAATTGGGTGTCGCAGCGCTTGATCTTTCTAATTTGCGCCGCGGAATCGCTCAGCAGCTGGCCGTTCAGATTGAGCATGAACTTCGCGATCTGCAGATGGAGCGGACCCAGTTCCGCGTCCAAGTCGGACAAGTTCTGGACGAGCGTAACGGGATCGAAGTCGAAGGAACGAAAGTGAAATTTTCGCGTCAAGGAATTGATCACGTCGAATTCCTGATGGCGCCTAACCCAGGTGAACCGCTTCGCGGGCTAAGCAAGATCGCTTCAGGTGGGGAATTGTCGCGGATCATGCTCGCTATGAAAACCATTTTTGCGCGTATTGATCAGATTCCTGTTCTCGTCTTCGATGAAGTCGATACAGGGGTAAGTGGACGTGCGGCTCAAGCAATCGCAGAAAAAATGTCTAATTTGTCAGAAAACTGCCAAGTCTTCTCGATTACACATTTACCACAAGTAGCCAGCTTCGCTGACGTACATTTCTACATCCGCAAAGAAGTTGATCAAGACAGAACGTTCACACGCGTGCAAGATATGCCGGATTCCGGTCGAATTGAAGAATTGGCACGGATGCTTGGCGGGGTAGAAGTGACCGAAACGACGCTGCATCACGCAGGGGAAATGCTTGCCATGGCAAGAAATAAGAAAGCAAGGGTATGAAAGTATAGATAGTCATCATTTTCAGTTATAAAACTGGGGGAGTGGGGTTAACTTATAGGTACGCATTTGACGACGCAGTTCGTCAGGGCCTAAGGATGTGTGAGGGAGCGTGAAGATATTGCAATCCAGCAAAAGGAAAAGATTGTTCGGACTCCTGCTCGTCTTCTTCGTTTGTATGGTAAGTTTGTCTCCGCCTTTTCAAAGTTTTGCCTCCTTCCCCCAGGAACTCCGATTGTTTAGCGGCCAAGGGAAGCAGCTACAATTAACGATGCCCGTTAGCGCTCAGGTGACTGTCAAAGACACGGACATTGTGAAAGTAAATGGCAATGCTCAGCACTCATTTCAAGTTAATCTGAACGAACCCATTTCATTACAATCCGATCACTCTGGGCAAACCGAAATGAAGCTCAAGCTGTTCGGCGCAATTCCCATCAAGACAGTGAAAGTGAATGTCGTCCYCGATTTAAAAGTCATTCCCGGTGGCCAAACCATTGGTGTGAAAATTAAATCTGCCGGTATTCTGGTGGTAGGTCATCACTTGGTAACTGTTGCCCCGGACCAAAAAGTTTCACCTGGTGAAGAAGCGAAAATCCAAGTCGGAGATTTGATTACCAAAATCAATGGCAAGGATTCGAAGGATGTCAGCAAGGTTGCAGATCTGGTTGCCAAATCCGGAGAAAGTAAAACGCCTCTTGATCTCAAAATCCTTCGCAACAACGAAGAGATCTCGGTTAAACTTCAACCAGTTTATGATGTCGTAGACAAGTCTTATCGTTTAGGGTTATATATCCGCGATTCAGCGGCAGGTGTTGGTACTCTGACCTTCTATGCTCCTGATCAGGGTGTATACGGTGCTCTAGGGCATGTCATTACGGATATGGATACCCAGACGCCTATTATTGTAGGTGACGGGGATATTGTTTACTCCAATGTGACCTCAATCTCCAAAAGCCACAACGGCGATCCCGGAGAGAAGCATGCTACTCTTTACAAAGACAGTAAAGTGATTGGCAATATCGAACGAAACACGGCTTTCGGTATTTTTGGTAAAATGTATGCTGCTCCCGACCATAGCTTAGATAAAGAAGCGATTCCGGTTGCTTTCGCTGAGGAAGTGAAGGAAGGTCCAGCACAAATTTATACCGTAGTTGAAGGCCAGAAAGTTGAGAAGTTCGATATCCAAGTTGTTCACGTATCTAAACAGGACACGCCAGGAACAAAAGGCATGGTCATCAAAATCACAGATCCTCGTTTGTTAGATAAAACAGGCGGGATTGTGCAAGGGATGAGTGGCAGCCCAATTATTCAAAATGGGAAACTTATAGGCGCCGTCACGCATGTGTTTGTCAATGATCCTACAAGCGGCTACGGCTGTTTCATCGAGTGGATGCTGCAAGACTCAGGGATTATTCTCAGACCATCTAACGGAGCGACTTTCAAAGAATCAAAGGCGAGCTAAAAGCCTTTGGTTCTTTATTTTATTTTAACCTGATTCTACAAGGGAATATCCGTTTTACTTTGAATTTGTCGAAAAATGTAGTATGCAGAAGATAAATATATTATTATATAAGAAAGTGAAATAAAAGAAAAGAAAAATAATATTCGACAGAAGGAATTTAAGTTGGGGTGTCGAATACCTTTCATAAGAGAGAAATAACCAAACCTGCCCAGTAGCTAAAGGAGGATTTTACGTTGCAAAAAATTCAAGTATTACTAGCCGACGATAACCGTGAGTTTACCCATTTATTATCCGAGTTCATTGGTGAGCAAGAGGATATGGAAATTGTAGGGGTCGCGTACAATGGTAATGAAGTTCTTCGTTTTCTCGAGCAACAACGTGAATTACCAGACGTACTCATTTTAGATATTATTATGCCTCATTTGGACGGTTTGGGCGTTCTTGAAAAAATGAGGGAAATGAATCTGCCGGCACAACCCAAAATCATCATGCTTACAGCTTTTGGTCAAGAGAACATCACGCAAAAGGCTGTGCAACTTGGAGCCTCTTATTACATACTAAAACCTTTTGATATGGAAACATTAACGAATCGAATCCGTCAGCTGGTTGGCAATAATCAATCCAATGCGACAACCTCTTCCTCTTCAACACAACGCGCAAATGTCGTACATATGCCTAAAGGAAAAAATTTGGACGCAAATATCACAAGCATCATACATGAAATCGGAGTTCCTGCGCATATTAAAGGGTATCAGTATCTCCGCGAAGCGATTACGATGGTGTATAATAACATCGAAATTTTAGGCGCGATCACCAAAACGCTCTATCCAGCTATCGCTGAAAAGTACAAAACAACGCCTAGCCGCGTTGAGCGCGCTATTCGTCACGCGATTGAAGTCGCTTGGACGCGCGGCAACATCGACAGCATTTCCTTTATTTTTGGCTATACCATTAATATCTCGAAATCGAAGCCGACGAATAGCGAATTTATCGCGATGGTGGCAGATAAGCTCAGAATCGAGCATAAGGTTTCTTGAGACAGTTAGATTCTTTATAAGTCTTTATAACCGTATAAAGGACCCAATGAACCATTTTTGGTTTATTGGGTTTTATTGTTTATTACAAGGGTATTAGAGTGGAGGATTTGGCATGAACTATGAACTCGGCTGACAGGTGTCTGCTTAGTTAGCGTTTGCAAGATTCGGGGAGGCAGGCGGAAGGCCGGAAAGACTACCTATCAAGTAGGTAGCCTTTCCGTAAAGTTTAATTACCAAACAAATGCGCTAATGATTGTCCCGCATCGCAAAAAAATTGGAACCAAACTTTGCATATTTACGTTATACATCTAAGTCAAAACATACTAATCACCGTAAGGTAAAACTTGGAGGCTGCGAAGAAGTTGTTATTATCATTAGCGATTGTTGTAGTGCTTATCGTTGTTATTGTTCTAGTTATGTATGGATATCCGGTTTTTGGGCGACGTCCGTCCAAAGAAAAAGCAAAGAAATTATCAAGCTCTCCCCAATTCGTTAAAGGGAAATTTCAAAATCCTGTTCCGTCGATGATGGAGATGAATTTAAAAACGACGTTGGGTATTTTGCGGGAATTTACCAAAAGTGCCCCTAATCGCCGACCGGCAACACCCTTGGCTATGGATGCCCCTCTTCTGCAAATGGATGCTCAAACGAAAGTAACATGGTTCGGCCATTCAGCCTCATTGCTTACGATCGATGGTAAGGCGCTTTTGCTTGATCCTATGTTTGGCAGAGCACCTTCGCCTTTTCCTTGGTTCGGGAAAGGGAGATACAGCGGCGGATTGCCTTTTGAAATTGCAGAGCTTCCTGAGATTGACGCTGTCGTGTTATCTCATGATCATTATGATCACTTGGATTATGGTTCAATTCTGCAAATGAAGCACAAAGTGAATAAATTTCTGGTCCCTCTTGGGGTTGGAGGCCATCTGGAAAGATGGGGCGTGCCGCCGGAAAAAATCGCCGAATACGACTGGTGGGATGAGTTCACCTACGATGGTCTGACATTTGCATGTACACCAGCAACGCACTTTTCAGGTAGAAGCATGACAGACCGCGGGGCTACACTTTGGTGCTCATGGGTGATCAAGGGCAAGCAGTCTAATGTGTTTTTCAGTGGAGACAGCGGGTATTCCCCTCATTTCAAAGCGATTGGTCAGAAGTATGGCCCCTTCGATGTTACATTGATGGAATGTGGTCAATATGACGAACGCTGGGCTGATATTCATATGCTGCCTGAAGAGACGGTACAAGCCCATATGGATGTGAAAGGAAAGTTGCTTATTCCAATCCATTGGGGGGCATTCACCCTAGCTTTGCATGATTGGTTCGATCCAGTGGAGCGGGCAGTTAGGGCAGCAGATCACAACCATGTCCGCATCGCAACGCCCAAAATCGGCCAAACCGTTAGCGTACATGCAGCAGAATTACCAACGGCTGCTTGGTGGAAGATGAGAAGTTAGCAACTGGAGATGGTAAGAAACTGGATACTGGGTCTTCAGCATGGTATGATGAGTAGATCTAGACAAGTAATCAGGAGAGAAGAATAATTTATGGTTGAGCAAAAAAGTGAAAGAAAATTTCATTTCCTGGGAGTGCTGCTAGGAGTTGCGGTTGATAATTTGGGGACTTTGGTATCAACTGTTTTATTTGGCAGCCTATACTTTGGGAATAACCCAGTGGATGAGCAAGATGTAAGTACATTTTATTCGAATACCATGTTATTGTTGTTGTTTTTAGTGATTGGCCTGTTCTGGTCGTTTCTTGGCGGTTACGTCGCAGCTAGGGTAGCGAAACGTGCAGAATATTTTAATGCTGCATGTATTGGGGTCATAGGGGCGGCTATCGGGTTTGATTCGATGCTGAGCAATAACGGTATCCCATTATGGTATGAGCTAATTGGCTTCTTCGCTATCGTGCCTGTTTCCCTGTTAGGCGGTTATCTCGCTTCGAAGAGGAAAAAGGCGCCATTGAAATGAATATGCTTTTTCAACGAGACTCGGTGCTTCACCGGGTCTTTTGTATTTGGATTTTTCAACATGAAATAAGTTATACTAGTAAGCATTACTTTATTAGTTTGAGAGGAATTTAATCATGCCTAAATATGCGAATGCAAGTGCGGAAGCGACTGATTTTTTACGTCAAAAAACAGGGAGCAGCCAGCTCGAATGCTATACATATATTGACCCGGAGCGGGCGGCAGACAGTTTTTTTATCGTCAAAACTAGCAACAAAGTCATCCATGTATCTTTCTCAGAAATGACTTATGACGCGAGCAGCTATCAAAGCTTACTAGAAGGGCTTTATCGGGCCATCTATGAATAAATGCATGACACGTAGACTTGTTATAGCTGGGACAGGCAGCGGAGTGGGTAAAACAACCTTAACGATTGGCATCATGGCCGCCCTGCAGAAACGAGGATTATCTGTTCAAGGGTTTAAATGCGGGCCAGATTATATTGATCCGACTTATCATACAGCCGAGCTTTGAGCTCCCGGAAAGGCACCTAGGGCTAGTCCCATCGATCGAGAGAGGCGAGCTGCAGTCCTTTTTTGACAAATTGGCTGAACAGGTTGCTACATATGTGAATTTGGACCTGCTGCTTGAAGCGGCGCTGGCACAGCCTGTAGAAAGTCAGCCGCAGCTGTTTGCAGGCGCCGATGCTAATTCGCCGAAGCGTGTTAAAATTGCGGTAGCCAAAGATGCTGCGTTTCACTTCTATTACCCTGAAAACCTCGAACTGCTCGAAGCGGGAGGCGCTCAGTGCGTGTACTTTTCGCCTCTCGCAGGCGAGGGGATTCCAGCAGATGCGAACGGCTTATACATCGGAGGCGGGTTTCCAGAAGAATTTGCGGAGCGTTTAGGAGCTGACGAGCAGGTGAAGGCGTCTTTCCGCAATCGCATTGCGGAGGGACTCCCAACGCTGGCGGAATGTGGTGGGTTCATGTATTTAACGGAGCAAATTGTAGATACAACAGGAAAGGCTTTTAACATGGTAGGCATAGTTCCGGGGAAGGTTACCATGCAGAAGAAGTTAGCAGCATTGGGCTATCGTGAAATAACAGGCATGAATGAAGATAACTTCTTACTCTCATCTAAGGAAAAGGCACGTGGACATGAGTTTCGCTATTCCACTTTTGAAGCGGCGGAGGGAGCCGTTATACCAGCTGCGTTCCAATCGAGTGGACGTATGGGGGTTAAAGCTGACGGGTATGCCAATGGCAATCTTGTAGCCGGCTACACCCATTTGCATTTCGCTTCGAATCCGGAGATTGTGAAGGGATGGATCCGATCTTGTGAGCAGTACAAGGCGAAATAAAGCAAAATGGTTGGTCAGGATATCCTCCTGTCCAACCATTTGTAGCTTCAAGTATTATTTTATAAGTGTTAAAGCTTGATCTGCGATGGAATCTTTATAGCGGTCTAGGCAGTTGCAAAGGTAATCTTTGCGGCAGATCGGGCAAGGTTCTTTCATCAATCTATTCAAATCGGTAACTCTGCCGATTCCGGTTTCGGAATCTCTTTCAAAGAATAAACGGCATTTGTTGCGGTCTTTCAATGAAACGACCACTTCAAAAAGACCATTTTTTTTATTATCACTAACGATTGTTGCATCTACTACTTGCGGATCATAAGCCATAAGTAATTCCTCCTACTAGCATGCCCTTATCTTTATTAGCTTGGGCGCATTAGTATATTATATAAATAAAAAAGTTTAATTTCAATAGGAGGCCCTGACGCTGGTGATAATCGATTATTGTGAACAGGAAATCGTGGAAGGCAAGGTGCAGCTCCATATCGGTCTGCAATTCGAAGATGAGCATGATTCCTTATATGTAGCCGAGTTGGCAGTGGATGATGGCGGCGTTGTTACGGAGTGGAAGCTATTTTTTAATGGGTTTGATTGTAAATATACGTTTCGTCCTGATGAGAAACAAGCCTTCATTCACTATGCGGCTGAACAAGGCATCTCGATTTCATGAAAAAAGGAATCGTCCCCATGTTTATGGTTCAAATTCCTTGATTTGTGCTTATTCAGTTGTTTGGCTTGTAATTCTTTGAGGCTTGGGGTCTTTTTGGATACGGGATTCACGCCGTTCCAGTGTAGACGATGAATGGCGGGATCGAGTTTACCTTCTCGTAAATTACGCTGCCGCAGCTTTTGCGCTTGCGATTTGGACATAGGACGTTCCTCTTTTCGTTGTAGAATGTTGTTTGCACTTCTTTATTGTAAATATCAATGGAACTAGTCGCAATGGAAAGTTTTTATGTAATTAAATTATAGGTGATTCGAAAAGGGTGAGTGATTTGCGTATCAGCATTCAATTGGCTGTAGCCGGCGACATGGTAAAGCAGGACGTGCTCGAAATAGCTGAACATAAGCTCGGGGAAATGACGGAGGAAGAAATAGAAAGTGCGATTGAAATTAAAATTCGAACTTGGGTGGACCGTATGATTCAGGTGGAATGGGAAGTTATGGAAGAGGAATAATGATGGAAAAATAGCTCCGAGGGCGGCAATCCTGCTCTCGGAGCTTTTCTATGTATGACTATGTATGTTTAGTGAACGATAGTGCCCACTCCTGTTTTTTGCAAGGCGTGTTCCCAACTTGGGTAGTAATACAGGGCGTTTTTCATTAGATCAGGATGCAGCTTCTTCACATTTTTCTTGGCTAGTGATTCCCCTGTGCTGTGAAGCTGCACAATTTGGCCTAGCACTTCATCCGCGCTCATGTTTAGCTCCATGGATTCATTTCTCTCCTTTCCTCAAGAATATAACCACAATACTTGCCATTAACTGGGCATATTATACATAGAATTTCATGGCAGAGGACAAAATAGAAGTATCTATAGACGAAAGGAAAGTCGGTGTCTATTTTGAATTGGTCCTCGCTGTCATTGTTTTCTTCTAAGCCGCTGCCGCATTGCAGAGGGAAAATTAGCGTAGGCGCGATTACGAAAGTATTGCTTCGTGATTTGCCCCCTGGGCGCATCGTTGTGCTCCAGCATCGTGACCTCGATGAAGTAGCTGCTCAAGAGCTTATCGATCAGAAAGTAAAGGCTGTCATTAATTGCGAACTGACGATGAGCGGCAGGTACCCGACTCATGGTCCACTTATGCTGCTTCAAGAGCAGATTCCGATTTGGGAAGCAGATGCCGCTGTATTTGAAGCCTTTAGGACAAACGCGGAAATTACGGTTTATGAGGATCGGATCCTGTTGGAGGATCAGGAGCTTTCTTGCAGTCCTTTCACACGTGAAAAGTGGCTCAGCATGCAGCAGCAAGCGAATGAACGGACGACGCAGCTAATGGAGCATTTTATTGGTAATACGTTAACCTATGCCATGCGAGAGATGCATGCGGTTATGGATCCGCTTCCGCATATTGCTCTCCAAACGAATATGGAAGACAGACACGTGTTGATTGTTTCTAGAGGAAAAGGCTACAAAAAGGATTTGCTTGCCGCAAAAGCTTATATTGCCGAAGTGAAACCAGTACTAATCGGAGTGGACGGCGGAGCAGATGCTCTTCTGGAATGCGGCTACTCGCCTGATCTAATTGTTGGGGATATGGACAGTGTCACAGACAGGGCTCTCTCCTGCGGTGCAGAAATCGTTGTTCATGCTTATGCTGATGGAGCCGCGCCGGGTCTTTCGCGAATAGAGGCGTTGGGGCTGCCAGTCCATGTTCTTCCATGTTTTGGGACAAGCGAGGACATGGCGCTGTTATTAGCTTTTGAGAAAAGGTGCGAAGTGTTAGTCACTGTAGGCGCTCGCACGCATATGATTGATTTTCTGGAAAAGGGAAGAGCAGGCATGGGGAGTACGCTCCTGGTAAGAATGAAGATTGGAGCGCGACTAGTAGATATTAAGAGTATTGGCATCTTATATAAGTCTCGCGGTTGGACGAAAGAAGCTAGTTCATCTTTGTTTCTTTCGCTCTTTTTTATCGCATTGGGTCTATTTCAACTGCATTGGATTGTTAAGCGAGTAGCCCATGTCGTATGGAAACTCGGAGGTGAAGGATGAAACCATACATATCCATAATCATTCCTGCTTGGAATGAGGAAGGAAGCATTGAACACACGCTTCGACATCTGCAGGACCAGGCGAATTTGCTGTACAATCCAGCAATGAGAGTTGAAATTATCGTAGTGGATGATGGCAGCTGCGATAAGACTTACGAAGTCGCTTGGCCATGGGCGGACAAGCTGATTAAGCATAAACGCCGCTACGGGAAGGGGGCAGCCATGCAGTCAGGAGTCGCCGAAGCAAGAGGCGATTTGCTGCTCTTTCTGGACGCCGACCTGCGGGCTACGGCCGGCCGGGCGCTTGTGCTCATCGAGCCGCTGCTGCGGCACGAAGCGGACATGGCGATCGCGAAGCTGCCGCCATCCCGCACCAAAGCAGGCTTCGGCTTGGTGAAGGGCTTGGCGCGCCGCGGCATCCGCCAGCTCAGCGGCTATGAGACCGAGGCTCCCTTGTCCGGCCAGCGCGCTGTGCGCGCGGATCGGCTGCGGGAGCTTGGGGAACTTCGACGCGGCTTCGGCGTGGAAGTCGCGCTAACCATCGATGCGGCGCGGCGCGGCCTGCGCATCGTTGAGCTGGACGTGCCAATCTCGCATCGGGAGACGGGGCGAGATTGGTACGGGTTCGTGCATCGCGGCAAGCAATTTGCCGCGGTCAGCTTGGCGCTGCTTTCTCGCTGGAAGGAGAGAAAGCGGTTATGGTACTCATCGGATCGATCCTCGATCTGATTGTGATTGCGGCGGCAGGGCGATGGCTGCTGCCGCACGTTCAGAAGTTCCTAGAGGGCCATAATCAAGTCGAGACCAACTATGCTGGACTGGTGGTCCCGCGTGGACTTGGAGCTCTGCTATGGTTGCTTCTATGGCTGCAGGAGATTATTATACAAGTGGCTGAGTGGGTGATTGAACAAATACGAATGGACTCGTTGACGAGGATTGAATTGGTTGCCGCGAACTCGAACCATTTGGTATTTACTTTTGCTGCTAGCATCATTTTCTTGCTGGGTTGGACGGATGATTTAATCGGCAGCAGGGTCGTGAAGGGTCTAAAAGGTCATTATCGCTACTGGAAAGAAACGAAAACGTTCTCGATGGGAGCTGTTAAGGCGCTTGGAATCGCAATGGCAGCGGGATGGCTGGTGTTGTCAGTCCGAAACGACCACCCCCCCATCTGGTGGATGGGGGGACAAATGCTTCTGCTTATGTTGATGACGAATGCTTTGAACTTGCTTGATGTGCGTCCAGGGCGTTCGTTGAAGTTTTTTTTTACAGGCGTAGTGACTATTGTGCTCGTATGCTTAATGATGGCAATCGATAGCATCCCTAAGTTATTTCCGATATGGCCAGTATGCTTAGGGGGATATTTGGTATATCGCATGGATGTTCGAGGTCGGGGCATGCTGGGGGATGCCGGAGCGAACCTGCTAGGTTTTACGCTTGGATATACCGTCATCATGACCCTTCCGTGGGAGATTCAATGCCTGATTGCTAGTGTCCTCATCTTGCTGCATAAACAGGCTGAAGTGAGTTCCATTACCGCACTTATTGAGCGGAACCGATTCTTGAATTGGTTAGACCGTCTAGGCCGGACTTGAGAAATTGAGGGTCCGGTCTATTTGCGCCGTTTGGCTTTAAACTTAGGAGCTAAATAATTGCGTTTGCGGTCGCGGAAGAACGTCCACCCGCCAATAAAAGCAACACCCAATATAAAAAGTATTAAGCCGAGAAAAAATTTCCCCCACAACATGTGGCCGTCTGTGTCGAATTGAGCAAAAAAAGCGTCTTTCATGGAGAGAAAACCATAAGTTGCTGTCAAACCGGGAATAACGAGTAGAAGAATGGCGATAAATCGGTAAAATGGTGCTTTCATAGCTGCTCCTTACATCTAGGTATCATGGTATTTCTATCATCATACTCTGAAACGGTTTGCCTGTCTAATTCACAAATAAGACTATGATTTCACGTTCAAAAAAGGTTAATATAGTAGAGACTAGCGTATACATATGATGGTACTGAGGGCTATAG
>NZ_JBFTQB010000096.1:0-17091 GCF_056398785.1 Paenibacillus sp. 01T422
AGTCGCCGATGATATAAGGCGTTTTGGATAGACGCACGTAATTTTTAATTTTATCATTATCTTCAGCTGCATAAAGCTGGTCGCCATGGTAAAGCTGAAGATGGAGATTTCTCTTTTCGCAATAATCGAGCAGGTAGCGCGCGCTTTCGACCGGTACCATACGCTCGTACAGGACTTCCTCGTCGAGGAGATTCTTGATCGATGCGCCTTGATACGTAATGATCGGTACATTGAGCCCGATTTGATTCGCGATTTTGGCTGCGGATGGGAAGCTTCTGCCTGTCGCAATCGTTACCGTCACACCCTTAGCAACTGCCTGATGCATCGCTTTAATCGTTTCCTCAGAAATCRTCAAATCATCACGCAAAAGCGTATCGTCCAAATCAGATGCTACTAACTTGTAAGTCATGTGTTCCTCTCCGTTCCGATAGGTAGTCTATATATAAATTCTGCTTTAAGCATACCCGAATCAAGGCGGAATTGCTAGAATAAAGCGAGAGCTTTTCAGTTTAAAAGGAGGCGCGTCAACGATGTCATCATTCTATACGGACAAGCTGGAGGCTTTGCTAAGAGCGCACAGCAGCGGGGTTGATGCAGCCGCAATGTCCGCTTATATGCGCGACCAATTCCCTTTTCTTGGTATTCGCAATCCGCAGCGCGTGGCATTGACGAAACAATTCTGGAAGGAGCAAAGCTATCCCAAAGGAGCCGAAGGCATGAAGGTGGCTGAGGAGCTCTGGGCTTTGCCAGAGCGGGAATTCCATTACACGGCGCTGCAGCTGCTTACTCAGCTTCGCAAAAATGCGGAAAAAGAGCATATTGATTTGCTGGAACACATGGTCGTAACGAATTCCTGGTGGGATTCGGTGGATCCAATTGCTGACCATTTAATCGGCGTTCACTTGCAGAAGTATCCAAATCTCGTCCCGACATATGTGGAGAAATGGCTCTCGTCAGGCAATATGTGGCTGCAGCGGACAGCGATTTTGTTCCAGCTCAAATATAAGCAGCACACAGACGTGCCGCTTCTTTTTAGCTGTATTCGGCGTATGGCGGACTCGAAGGAGTTTTTTATCCGGAAGGCAATCGGCTGGGCGCTGCGTGAATACTCGAAGACGGATGCTGCTGCTGTACAGGCGTTTGTTGCTGAGACTGAGCTTTCGCCGCTTAGCGTACGGGAAGCTCTGAAGGTCATTCAGCAAAAGGAAGAGAAAGTGCGATATACTAGTTGATATCTAGGAATTGGAGGAATCCAACTCATGTCGGAATTTATGAGTTTGTCTGCCCAAGAGAACCGCACGACGATCCCTGGAAAGTTAGTATCCGGCCGCTACCGCCAGCCGTTCGGCTATCGCGTGAAGCGATCGAAAGGAACGAAGGATTTTTACCTCACGATGACGTTGCACGGCAAAGGTTTATTTCATAACGGCAACGAAACCTGTGAATGCCCCGAAAGTGAAATTACACTCATTACCCCTGGTACGCCGCATTATTATGGGACTCCGGAGCATACAATTTGGGAATTTAACTGGTGCCATTTTGTTCCCAAAGAAGATTGGCTGCCTCTGCTGCAGCTCCCTCAAACGATTAAGGGAATTCGATCTGCCCGTTTTGATAACGACAATGATTGGCATCACCTAGCGGGAGCTTTCAACAGCCTGATCCAGTATAATGAAGAATCGCATCTGTTCTCCGAAAGATTGGCCGTGAATGCATTGGAGGAAATCTTGCTCCTGATATCCAAAAATGCCCTCGAAACGCAATTTCCGATGGATTCACGCGTAGAAGAGACGATTAAGCTAATTTCGCAGCAGTATAATAAGCCTTTCAACGTGCCGGAATTAGCAGCTAGAGTTAATTTGTCGGCCTCCAGATTTGCGCATCTATTCAAAAGGCAGACTGGTGAATCCGTCATGGAAATGTTAAATAAAACCCGCCTTCGGCAGTCTAAAAAACTGCTTGAGACAACCTCTCTATCCATTGCGGAAATTGCTGAGGAAGTAGGGTTTAACCATCCATTTTACTTTTCACGGCAGTTTGCTGCTTTTTATGGCACGCCTCCGGCTGTCTTTCGAAAACATATACGCCTTACCATGCATTGAAAAAAGGGGCTGCCTCCAAAGTAGTATAGTCTACTTTCGAGACAGTCCCTTATTGCCCTGTATTTATGGAGTTACGTAGATATTCGGTTGGGTTGGCGTCGCCATACCTGTTCCGAGATAATAACTCGTATGCGGCGGCTGGTTGTAAGCTACATTCTGCCAAGCAATATCCAGACGATAAAGCGGATCATGCATTAAAGTCCATAGGCGGGTGCTAGTCTCGTAAGGAGTAGCATAGATGCGCAGCGCGGAGCTATCCGACTTCCGCCAAATGGCCTCCTCACGCCAATCTCCCAGAATGTCGGCCTGCAAGCTGGGGTTCCCTTTTGTCCCATTGTTGGAATAAGTGCCTGTTGCGGTTAAAAGAGTCGTTGTATTAAGGCTTGTATAATTCCACTTATCAATTCTGCCTACCCCATTGGTGCCATCCCAATTATGATCCAGCAGCTCACGAGAGACATCGCCGTCCCACCAGATGCCGTAGTTAATGGAAGAGGGCACGGTGGAGCTGATTTTGGTGCCGTTGATTTGGTACAGTCCGACACTATTGCTCGCCCAGACCTCTTCACCAGCATATCTCGGATCAATATCGGCAGACATGCCTCTTCCGGTGTCAGCACCTGTATGCACGCCCCACCGTACCGCGCCGGTGCCTGCATTCCAGACAGCTGCTCCATAGGTAGCGCTTGTGTTTTCCATAACCTTAAATACTTCAAGCCCCGGGTTATTCGGATCTAGATCACCGACATGAAGTGCATCACCATGGCCTAGCGCTGTGTTATATTTCCTCGCACCGTTATCGTCTACCGTCATGGCGCCGTATATGATTTCGTCTTTCCCGTCTCCATCGACATCAGCTGCGGTCAGGTTGTGGTTCCCCTGGCCAGCATAGGCCGAGTTCCCGGAAGCGTTGCTGTCAAAGGTCCACAGTTTGGAAAGCGTTCCGCCCCGCCAATTGTAAGCCACGAGCACACTGCGTGTGTAATAGCCGCGGGCCATCACCAGGCTTGGTTTCTCCCCGTCCAGATAGGCGATCGTTGCCAGAAAGCGATCTACCCGGTTGCCGTACGTATCGCCCCAATCCCCAACCGTACCGCGCGGCGGATCGTAGCTCGTAGTCGTCAATATTTTGCCTGTCGGTCCAGCAAAAATGGTTAAGAATTCAGGCCCAGTCAGGACTCGGCCTACTGAATTGCGATAGTCGGCGGTTGAGCTGCCTATCACTGTCCCTGTGCCATCCTTCGTACCGTCTGCCGTTTTCATGGCAACTTCAGCTTTCCCATCCCCGTCCAAATCATAGACCATAAATTGCGTATAATGAGCGCCTGCCCGAATGTTTTTCCCCATAGAAATTCGCCATAAGCGAGTTCCATCCAGTTTATAAGCATCGACAAACACCTCACCCGTATATCCATCTTGCGAGTTGTCTTTGGAGTTAGAGGGGTCCCATTTCAAAACAATTTCATACTGTCCATCGCCATCCAAATCGCCGACACTCGCATCATTGGCATTGTAGGTATAGTTTACCCCGTCTGGAGTTGTGCCGCCTGCCGGTCTTTGAAGAGGGACATCCAAATAATTATTTGCCCAAGGTGTCGCAGCAACGGATGCCGCTTGCTCGACGCCGCCTACGACGGCACGAACCGTATAACTCGAACTTGTAGTTCCTGTGTTGTCTTGATAGTTTGTGCTGGTTGTAAGGGGGGAAGCGTTGAGCTTAACACCGTTGCGGTATATGTTGAAAGATGTACTAGCTGCCTCAGTACCCAGGAGCCTCCAGCTCACAAGCACGCCGGTTGATACTTTGACGGCTACCAGACCCCGGTCGAGCTTCTCCATTTGTCGGGCTACTGCTGCATGCGCTGTGGGTGCTTGGATGCCGAAGGACGAGATGAGGAGAGAGCCTAGTGTAACATAACAGGCAGTTCGTATTAGACGTTTCACATGTTTAAACATTTCTACAACCTCCTTGGATCGTCGAATGTTATTGCAATTGTGCATGTCCGCGATGCGGGATATTTCGCTTGTATCCTCCTTCCTAATCGTGGATGCGCTTACATATAAAATTATACCTTGTAGAGGATCGAGATTTTAATGCAGACAATGGCTAACTTTCTATACAATACTGCTCTTTGGAAAAAAAGAGTTTAAGTCACAGTTGCGTCATAAAATATAACACATATATTATAATGATAAAATTTTGTTATATATATTGACATATAAGTGACATTGGATTAAAGTTAGTAAAATTCTTTGTAGCGGCATACAGAAGTAGGTGCCTGCTCAAACCAATAATAACGAAGGGAATGATGGAAGATGGCATACAATCGGACGCATGATTGGCTAACGCGACTGCCTAAAGTTGATCTTCATTTGCACTTGGATGGGAGTGTGAAKCCGGAAACGATTCTGGAGCTTGCCCTTGATCAAGGCATCGATCTTCCCGTGTACAATAAAGAAGATTTGATACCACATATGCGTGTAGGCGAGGAATGTGGCAGTCTCATCGAATACTTGAGTAAATTTGATTTTACGACTCGTTTTATGCAATCGGGTGAAGCTTTGGAGCGGGTTGCCTACGAGGTTGCTCAGCAATCGGCAGAACATAACTGCAAATATGTGGAGGTGCGTTTTGCACCGCAGCTGCATCGGAATAACGGTTTGACTGTGGAAGAAACGATTCATTATGTCGTAGAAGGGATGAGGCGCGGACAACGGGATTTTGGCGTGAGAGCCGGTGTTATTGCGATCTGCATGAGAAATCATTCCTGCGAAAGCAACTTGGAAGTGATTCGGGCGGCAGCAGAGTTTGTCGGTAAAGGCGTAGTCGCCGTCGACTTAGCAGGTGATGAGGCTTCCTATCCGCCGGAATGGTTCCGGGAGGTTTTTGCGGAGTCGAGCCGACTCGGAATCCCTGTTACCATACATGCCGGAGAGGCGGCAGGCGCGATGAATGTGTACGAAGCCGTTACGAATCTCGGCGCGGTGCGCATCGGGCATGGTGTCAGGCTGAACGAGAACAGCGACATTTTGGAAATGGTCAAAGACCGCCGCATCCCGCTCGAAATGTGCCCGATCAGCAACATCCAAACGAAGGCCGTTTCCGGTTGGGAAGCTTACCCGATCCGAGAATACTTGGAGCGAGGGCTTCTCGTCACGATCAATACGGATAATCCGAGCGTYTCGGGGACGGACATTACGAATGAATACCGTGTGCTGTCCGACCGTTTTGGCTTCACGGAGCCTGAACTTGTTAGGCTGGTGATGAATGGGGTAGAGGCCGCGTTTATGGATGAAAGCGATAAGTTGTTGTTGCGGCGGGAAATGGAAGCGGAGATTCACAACTTGGGAATGAGTTTGCTGAGCTGAAGCGGCGAAATAAATAGTAAGGCCTGACGGAGATTGACCCGTCAGGCCTTTATTTTTGCTGACGAGCTGGGAACTACAGTCCCCTATTCCTCGGGAAATGTACATTTTCCACATGTAATGGGAACTACGATCCGTTATTTAAGCATTTAATCCAGAAATGTGCCATTGAAGCCGAAATTAGACCCTGTAGTTCCGTTCAAATAGGAAAGTAGTTCATATAGCCTCAAATAGAGGATTCCAGTTCCCTTAAGTATAGCCTGAACGAAATTGTCGCTAGTTTTTTGAAAATTGTTAATGGCTGGTGAAGTGGAAGTTGGTTATATGGGTAAAATATTGTGATAAGAGCAAGCAGGATTCACTTGACAATATAGGGTAGGGGGGTATACTATATAAACAAATACCACACTGTGAGGTGATAATCCCTATGAGCACCGAATCTACACGACAGCTCCAACCCACCCAATCGACCGCGACGGTTGATTTCGATATTAAAGGAATGACCTGTGCTGCATGCGCAACCAGAATTGAAAAAGGGCTGAGCAAAATGCCCGGTGTAGCACAAGCATCCGTCAACCTGGCTATGGAAACTGCTCGTATCGCATATCAACCTTCGGAGGTAACGCCGGAGGATATGCAAGCACGAGTTGCCAAGTTAGGCTACGAAGCAGCTCGCAAAAGAGAACAGGCGGAAACCAGCGAGCATCGCGCGAAAGAGATGCAGAAGCATAAGCGCAAGCTGTGGATTTCAGCCATACTTTCTTTCCCGTTGTTATGGGCGATGGTTAGCCACTTCTCCTTCACTTCGTGGATTTGGCTGCCGGAGCTGCTCATGAATCCATGGGTGCAGCTGGCGCTCGCGACACCCGTCCAGTTTATCATTGGGCGCCAATTCTACATTGGTGCCTACAAAGCGCTTACTAATAAAAGCGCCAATATGGATGTGCTCATTTCGCTGGGAACATCAGCCGCGTACTTTTACAGCTTGTATCTGACGTTCCAGTGGGCAGGTCAAAGTGATCATCATCATGCGCCAGAGCTATATTATGAAACTAGCGCCATCCTCATCACACTCGTCATTCTTGGAAAATGGTTCGAAGTTCTCGCCAAAGGGCGCACCTCGGAAGCCATTAAATCTCTGATGGGTCTGCAGGCCAAAAGTGCCTTAGTCATCCGTGATGGGCAAGAAATCAGCATTCCGCTGGAAGAAGTAATTCCTGGGGATGTCGCTATCGTGAAACCGGGTGAGAAGATTCCGGTGGACGGTACGGTTTTACAAGGACTTTCCTCGGTTGATGAGTCCATGCTGACAGGTGAAAGCCTGCCGGTTGAGAAACGCGAAGGCGATAAAGTGATTGGCGCAACGCTGAATAAGAATGGTGTACTCCGAATACAAGCGACCAAGGTTGGGCGTGACACCGTGCTGTCGCAAATCATCAAAGTCGTTGAAGAAGCGCAGGGGTCGAAGGCACCGATTCAGCGTGTGGCGGACGTAATTTCGGGGATTTTTGTCCCGATTGTCGTAGGGATTGCCCTCATCGCCTTCGTCCTGTGGTACTTCYGGTTTGATCCGGCTAACTTCGCTGGCGCACTGGAAAAAACAATCGCGATCCTCGTTATCGCATGCCCTTGCGCATTGGGCTTGGCAACGCCGACCTCCATTATGGCGGGGTCCGGACGGGCAGCGGAATTAGGCATTTTGTTCAAAGGTGGCGAACATTTGGAAGCAGCTCATCACCTAGACGTTGTAGTTTTGGATAAGACGGGCACAGTAACCAAAGGGAAACCACAGCTTACAGATATCCAAACGCATACGGACCAAACAACGTTTCTTCGCTTCGTCGGAGCAGCAGAGCGCAGTTCGGAACATCCGCTAGCTGATGCTATCGTCCAAGGAATATTACCTTCCATTCCATTGTTGCCGGAAGCCACGAACTTCAGAGCCATTCCTGGCTTTGGATTGGAGGCCCAAGTGGAAGGCAGTCAGGTCGTCATCGGGACACGAAGACTGCTTACTGAGAAGGGGATCGATATAGCGGAGGCGCTGACAGATATGGAACGTTTAGAGAACGATGGCAAAACAGTTATGCTGGCAGCCATTGACGGCGCATATGCCGGATTCGTTGCTGTGGCGGATACAATCAAGGAAACATCGCAGGAAGCGGTAGCCCGTTTGGAAGCGATGGGTATTGGGGTCATCATGATCACAGGGGATAATGCACGTACGGCAAAAGCAATTGCCCAGCAAGCTGGCATCAAGCAGGTTTTGGCGGAGATTTTGCCGGAAGGGAAAGCGGCAGAAGTGAAAAGATTGCAAGCGGAGGGTTTCCGCGTCGCAATGGTCGGCGATGGCATCAACGATGCGCCAGCGCTTGCAATGGCAGATATCGGCATGGCCATGGGGACAGGAAGTGACGTAGCCATGGAGGCGGCGGATGTGACATTAATGCGCGGCGATTTGAACTCCATTGCTGACGCCATTGAAATGAGCAGACGGACGATGCGCAATATTAAGCAAAATCTGTTCTGGGCTCTTGGCTACAACACGATTGGCATCCCAATCGCTGCTTTAGGCCTGCTC
This sequence comes from Paenibacillus sp. 01T422, assembly GCF_056398785.1. Classification (NCBI taxonomy): domain Bacteria; kingdom Bacillati; phylum Bacillota; class Bacilli; order Caryophanales; family Paenibacillaceae; genus Paenibacillus; species Paenibacillus sp. 01T422. The sequence goes on from NZ_JBFTQB010000096.1 coordinate 8,050, forward strand.
GAACCTTGGGTAGCAGGAGCTGCTATGGCGCTAAGTTCTGTTTCTGTCGTGCTGAATGCTCTTCGACTGCAAAGGGTTAAACTTTGAGAGAAGGACATTCCAAAGGATTGACAATATACGGGATGGGGGTATGATAAGTAGTAAAAACAGCCCTTAAAGGAGACAGCCCAATGAACAAGGAATTGGATACGGAAGTGGGCCACTGCGGCTTGGATGAACAGGAGCGGAAGAGCCATCATTCCGATAAACTCAAAGCGGATTTAACGAAGCGTTTGAACCGCATTGAAGGTCAAGTTCGCGGGGTCAAAGGTTTGATCGAGAAAGATACGTATTGCGATGATGTTTTGCATCAAATTGCCGCGATTCAGTCGGCACTTAATGGCGTGGGGAAACTGCTGCTAGCCGGCCACCTCAAAAGCTGTGTCGTCGAACGTATCCAGGAGGGCGACATGGATGTCGTCGATGAACTGCTCAAAACCATGAATACCCTAATGAAATAAAGTTGAAATCAAAACTAAATCCATTGAAGGAGTGAATGTCATGTCCAGTATTATTTTAAAAGTAGAAGGTATGTCCTGTAATCACTGTGTGAATACCGTTGAGAAAGCAATGAAAGAGCTTGGGGCTGAGGGGAAAGTAAACTTAGCAGGCAAATTAGTCGAAGTGGAGTACGATGAAAGCAAGTTGAGTGTGGAAGCGATCAAAGAAGCAATTGAGGAGCAAGGCTATGATGTGGTGCAATGAGAATACCGAGTCTAATCTTGTTGTCATTGGCACTTTTTCTGAGCGGGTGCGGAAAGTCGCAGACCATGGATCATTCGGTACACAGTAGCGGCCATGAAGCGGGGAGCTCAGCGGAGCAGATTCAGGCGATCTTTCAAGCACCTCAGGCGAAGGCCAAAGAAGAGACAACGGTGACGATTCAGATTCAAGATAGTGGCGGTAAGCCGATTGACGATTTTGACCTGAATCATGAGAAGAAGATGCATCTCATCGCGGTGAGCAAAGATCTTTCTTATTACAGGCATCTGCATCCGGAGTACAAAGGAAAAGGTCTATTCACGGTATCGACGCAGTTTCCCTCGGGCGGGGATTACAGGCTTTTTGCAGATTTTAAACCAAGCGGGAAAGAGAACCTGGTCAAAAGTTACACCTTGACTGTACAAGGGGACGCAGCGCCACCAGTGGCCATTGAACCAGAGGGGGCTTGGACCAAGACCATAGATGGCAATGAAGTGACTCTAAATATCGATCATCTTATGGCAGGGATGGAGCTCAATCTAACCTATACCTTTAAGGATGCAGCTACAAAAACACCTATTCAAGATTTGCAGCCGTACTTAGGGGCTGTCGGCCATGTTGTTATCCTGGACGCGAATGCGGATCAATACTTGCATGTCCATCCGACCGATGAGAAATCAACGGGGCCAGAAGCCAAGTTCATGACGACGTTCCCCAAAAGCGGAGTCTACAAAATCTGGGGAGAATTTCAGCGTGGCGGTAAGGTGTTCACGGTCCCATTTGTTGTCAAAGTTCCTTAAGCTGCACCCTATACTCTATTTAAAAGGAGCCGGTCACATGCCTGCCTATATCATCACGGGGGGCTCCAAAGGCCTCGGAGCTGAGCTTGCGAGGCAGCTCCTGCACCAAGGCGCCGCGGTTCACTGCGTGTCGCGCGGCGAAAGCCAGAGCCTCCGCCAAGAGGCGTCAAGCATGAAAGGTGACTACACCTTTCATGCTTACGACTTGGCGCAAACAGACGGCCTGGATTCGCTTATGGAGCGAATCCTTGGCCAGGTTGATCGAGCGGATGCCATCACGCTCATCAACAACGCGGGTCAGCTCGAGCCGATGACGTTCATCGGCCGAGCTGACCAAGGAGACCTGCAGCGGAGTCTGCAGGTCAATCTCGTCGCGCCCACGCTGCTGACGAACAGCTTCATTCGGCAGACGCAGTCGCTGCCGGTCAAGAAGCGGGTCGTCCATATCTCCTCGGGCGCAGGCAAAAAGCCCTATCCCGGCTGGGGGGCGTATTGCACCGCCAAGGCCGGGCTTGATATGCTGACGCGGTGCATTGGCGTCGAGCAGATAGAGCAGCCCTACCCGGTGGAGGTGATCTCCGTTGCACCGGGGGTGGTGGATACCGAGATGCAGCGGGAGATTCGCGCTGCATCTGAAGAGAACTTCCCGCAGCTGAACCGGTTCGTGAAGCTGCATACGGACGGCGAGCTGCAGTCGCCTGAAGCTACAGCGGCGCAGCTTCTGGAGCTGCTGCAGGGAGATGCTTTCACGCAGGGCGAGATTGCCGATCTGCGCACAAAAAGGAGTTAAGCGGCTGATAAGCGCTTAACTCCTTTTATCGTTCATGTCTATCATTCATGTTTATCATTCATGTCTATCATTCATCTCTATGCTTTGCGAGAACGCCTACTGAATACTTCCTGACACAGACGGTCCGGATGACAACTCAGATGTACAGTATTTGCAGCGGGTTGCTTGTGCTGGAATATCTGACAAGCAGTGCGGGCAAGATTTTGTCGCAGGAGCTTTTTCTTTCGGCTCTTCTTTCTTGCGGAACTTGGACAATTGTTTAATAACAATAAAAATGACGGCAGCAACAATTAAAAAGTCTAAGAAAGTAGAAATAAAGGCCCCATACTTTAGAACCGGTGCTTTATCTTCGACAGATTGAGCAAGGTTATCATAGTGTTTACCATTCAAGGATATGAAAAGCTCATTAAAGTTCACTCTGCCCAGCAGTAATCCGATAGGCGGCATGATCACATCATTGACGATGGATGTAATGACTTTTCCGAAAGCTCCCCCGATAATAACCCCCACCGCTAGATCGACCATATTCCCTTTAAAAGCAAAATCTTTAAATTCCTTCAGCATAGCGAACCTCCAACAAACTGCATTTTTTGCATTGTAGCATATTTTGTCGCTGTCGAACAATGAGTTGGATGCTCGCGCAATTGTTTAATCCTTCTGGGCAGATAGGAGTTGCTGTTCCTTGGACTCCTGCAGCACCTCGCGTAGGGCGCTAATCAGCGCTTGATGATCATCAGGAGTTCCTATTGAAATCCTCACATGGTTGGGTAAGTTCCACGCGCCTGCATATCGCAGGATAACGCCTTTTCTCATTAATTGATCGTAGATAGATTTCGCATCAGGGCCAAGCTCGACGAGTACGAAATTACTCATGCTGCGCGTGAATTTGAATCCTAACTCCTGCAGACTTTCATAGAGCCGCTCTCTGCCGAGGGTATTAATTTCTCGTGTTGCTTCGAGATGAGCATCGTCCTGAATGGCAGCTGCTGCGCCGACTTGTGCTAAGGCGTTTACGTTGAAAGGCTCTTTAACCTGACGAATATTGTGCAAAATGCTTGCAGAAGCAATGCCATACCCAACACGAATGCCAGCTAAGCCATAAATTTTGGAAAAAGTTTGAGTGACGATAAGGGGATATCCCTGACGTACCAGCTCAAGCCGATTGGCGCCAAATTCATATTCACTGAAGGTTGGAGAGGGCACGATCACCTCGTCGCCTTCCTCTAAGAACGTTTCGGATAAAAGAGTAATGAGCTCATCGGCACCATTGGTGACAAGGACTTGCTCGGGCTGAACCTCCAACTTGCTGGCAATAGCGTGGCAGAGATCAATCGTGTCAGCATCGGGATAGCGATGAATATCTGTTAAATAGGATTGAATGGCTGAAGTAGCTAATGGCGACGGACCAATGGGGTTCTCGTTGGAAGCGAGTTTGGTCACCTTGTCGATGCCTAATTCCCGCTGGACTTCCCAAATGGGCTTGCCGGGAGAATAAGGCTTCATGCGAGACAGAACGCCGCGTGGACGTATGTTGTCAGTTGTGCGATTGATCAAAAGTATCACTCCTAGAAATATATTTACTTTAGTTAAATAATACATTAACTTGGTAAAGTAGTAAAGTATAAAAAATCCCATATCCCAACTTTTAGGAGAGTAGTATAATACGTAAAGATGCGTAATACGACGTTAAGGAGAGGACACTGCAAGGATGGGGAAAAAGAAGAGGTTTGGTATCCGATCCAAAATCATGCTTGGCTACATTTTCATTTTCGCCTGTATTAGTGTTGTATTCACACTAGTGATTAATCAAGTGACCTCGATGCAAACAGATAGAAATTATATCATTGAGCATGATTTTGCCGTCCATAGTGAAATCAACAGCATCGAGAAATATGTGATGGATATGGAAAGCGGGCAACGAGGTTATCTGATAACCGGAGATCCTGCTTACCTTGAACCGTACCGCAACGGAGAGACCAGCTGGCGGCAGTCCTACATGAAGCTGAGCCAACTTACACAGGAAAATGCTGTCCAGGAACAAAGTTTACAAACGATCAAAAAGTCCATAGAAGGCTGGATCATGCAGCTTGACGGGGCGACAGGTCCAATGATGAAAAGGGAGCAAGGTCCAGGCATATATACCGTTAATCCTTACGACTTTTATCTGGGCAAGCAAAATGTGGAGGATATCCGCACTCAGCTCGATCGTTTCCGGGATATTGAGATAGCGCTTACGAAAGATAGAGCCAAGCTATTAGATGATCAGAACAGGATGTTCACGAGATCCTTGTTTATTATGTTGACCCTGCTGCTTATTTTTTCTTTAACAACTGCACTCTTGATATCGCAGTCGATTGTTGGAACGATTAAGCAGGTGACCAAAAGCATTTTGAAATTAAGCTCATTCAAGAGAGACTACTCACAGCGCATCCATGTCACAATGAACGATGAAGTGAAGGATCTCGCTGAGGCAACGAATATGCTTTTAGAGAATCAAGAGGAGATAGAATGGCAGCAGCGCAAGCTTGCGGAAGTGGTTCATATGCTTCAAGGCATATCGGATATAGAAACGCTAGGTTCGTCCTTTATTAGTAAAGCCGCTGAGCTTTTTGGTGCATCCTTCGGTCTCTTTTACCTTCGTTCTACCCATAAGGGCAAGGTTACAATGGAGAAAATTGCGGCATACGCCATGATGGATAACGAGAATGACATCGGGATTCATCGATTTCATTTGGGGGAAGGGCTAGTCGGTCAATGCGCGCTGGAGAAGCGAATGTTCCATTTCATGAATGTGCCTGATCATTATGTCAAAATAACGTCAGGGCTCGGCGCTGTGAAAGCGCAAAGCGTGCTGATTGTGCCGATTTTACATCATCATGAAGTGATTGCGGTTATGGAATTAGCCAGCTTAAATAAGTTTACCCATCAACATATGGAACTTCTCGAAGATATTCTAGACGTTCTTGGAACCATTGTTCATAGTGTGCAAACGCGAGTGGAAGTGGAGAGGCTTCTCCGGGAATCTCAACTCATGACGGAAGAGCTGCAGATTCAAACGGAAGAGCTCCAAAGCCAGCAGGAAGAGCTGCATATGACGAATGAACAGTTAGAGGAGCATAATCGATGTGCGGATGAAAGATCCAAGGAGCTTGAGCGTATCAAGGTGGCTCTCGAAGAACATGCTGTACAGCTGCAGCTAAGTTCTCGATATAAATCGGAGTTTCTGGCTAATATGTCACATGAATTTCGGACACCGCTTAACAGCGTGCTTATTTTATCCCAAATGCTGCAAGAAAATAAGATGGGGAACTTGGGCGTTGATGAGCAGGAATATGCTCGTGTGATCCATTCCTCGGGAACCGATCTACTGCTGCTAATTGACGATATTCTCGATTTATCCAAAGTGGAGGCTGGCAAGCTGGACATCCATATTGGGGAGATGAATGTAAGAGAACTCCCTAAGCTCATTCAGAGTCAATTTGCCAAGGTAGCTGAACAGCGCAATCTTACCTTGAACATTGAGTTGGAATTCCCGGTGCCGGAGCACTTTTATACGGACGAGCAGCGACTCAGTCAAATTTTGAAAAACTTGCTGTCCAACGCGTTTAAGTTTACGCATGAGGGCAGTGTTCATGTGAGCATCAAGCGGTGTGAGGCAGAGCAAGTCGCTCAGGTGCTGACTTCTGCTAACCCTGATCAAGTCCTTGCCATTTCCGTTAGAGATACGGGGATCGGCATTCCTCTTGATAAGCAGGCGCTAATTTTCGAACCCTTCCGGCAAGCCGACGGCACGACCAATCGGAAGTACGGGGGGACTGGCCTTGGCCTCTCCATCTCACGCGAACTAGCGGGACTGCTTGGCGGGGACATCGGAATGAGCAGCGAAGAGGGAGTGGGAAGCACGTTTACGGTTTACATCCCATCCTTGGAGCCGGGGGTCAGTGAATTTCAACCGGCATGGGAGGAAGCGGCAGCAACCTATGAGACCACTCCAGCCAAGCAGGAAGAACCTTCTCTTATTTTGGCAGAGCCCAATATTTTGCGGGGAAGGGTTGTCTTGGTCGTTGACGATGACGTTCGAAATGTATTTGTGCTAAGCAACGCTTTTGAAAATGAAGGGATGACCGTCATCATTGCGCATGATGGGCAGGAATGTCTGGCTATTTTGCAGAAGGAGCCGCAGATTGATATCATCCTTATGGATATGATGATGCCCGTGATGGATGGCTATGAAGCCATGCGTATGATTAGAAAAGATGAACGCAATGAACATCTGCCGATCATTGCAATAACGGCTAAAGCGATGAAACAGGACCGTGACATTTGCCTGCAAGCAGGCGCTTCCGACTACATCAGCAAGCCACTGAATTTAAACCAATTATTGTCTCTTATCCGAGTTTGGCTAGCGTAATCAAAAAGGTCTTTGATTTCTCCCATGAGGGATTGATCAAAGACCTTTTATTATTTAACGGGATTAATGAATAAATAAGTGCTTATTTCTTAAGATCCAAGCGTACGTCACGTCCGTCGTCCTGTACGGATAACTCTTTACCTGCCGCTTTCAAGGAGTTCGCGTAGCTTACCCAAGCATCTAGCATGATTGCGCCATCTTTCCAATCTTTCACTTCACCGAACACCGTAAAGCCATCACCGCTGCCTGTTGCCATGAAATCATTCGTCGTCACTTTGAACGTGCGGTCTGTGTTGAACTTGCCGTCCACATAGATCGGTGTACCGTCTACTAGCGTGATTTTGGAATATTTCTCGCCAAGAGGTTTGGTGCTGTCCCACTCGACTTTAAGACCGGAGAATTGAATAGCAGGAAGATTCGTATACTTGTCCGTTACTTCCAATGCTTTTTTGATTTGCTCGGCTGTCATTGTGCCTGTCACATTGTAGTTGCCGAAAGGGAATACTTCAAACATTTCCCCATAAGTTAGATCACCTTTATCTACATCGGCACGGATACCACCAATGTTAGTGAAGGCGATATCGGATTTCTCAGTAGCGCGCATAGCATCCGTGATGCTGTTGCCCAGTTGCGAAGCGCCATCACGATCTACGCCGCCATTGCTATCGAAACGGAACGATTTGCGTCCAAGCGGTTCAGCGACAACGACTTCAACTTCACTGGATTTTGTTGCAATTTTCGCTTTGTAGTCTTCTACTGTTTGGTGAATTTTCTCGTCAGCTGTTGTTAGGTTCGTGTAGGTTTCTAGCAAGCTTGCGTTCGATGAAACGACCTGTTTTGTGGTTTTGTCTACAAATAGTTGAATGTGACCAACCGCGTACAACCAGCTTTGCGCTTCTACAACAGGGATGCCGTTCACGATTCCGGAAACACGCATGTGGGAGTGTCCACCGACGATCGCATCCAGTGTACCGTTGCCTGTACCTTTTGCCAGATCTGCAAGCTCGCTGATGATTTCAGCGGATTTTTGGTTCTGCTCACCAGGTAGGTGGGAAGTAACCATAATGATGTCAACGCCTTTGGCGCGCAGTTCAGCTGACAACTCTTTGGCTAAAGGAACCGGATCCACGAAGGAAAGCCCTTCAATGTTAGTTGACTTGGTCGTTGACGTTGTTTGTGGAGTCGCGAAGCCGATGATACCGATCTTTAGTCCATCTTTTTCAACGATTACGTAAGGTTGTGTCCAATCTACGCGCTTGCCTGTTGTCGTGTCGATAATGTTAGCGCCTAGAATAGGGAATTTCGCATTCTTAATGTTATTAATTAAAACGTCACGGCCAAAATCAAACTCATGGTTTCCGATGGCGGCAGCATCGTAGTTTACTTGAGCCATTGTATCCATGACGGATTGACCATTGGTCGTATTCGAAATAAGCGTGCCTTGCCAAGCGTCTCCGCCGTCCACCACAACAGTGCCTTCAGGATTAACAGTACGGAAATCGGTGACGATCCCGCCAACGGTTTCAATACCGCCTTGACCTTGGTTGCGCTTTTTATCAAATCCAACTTCGATTTTACCGTGAATATCATTTGTAGTTAAAATATCAACGACCTTAAATAAAACCGGCTTAAGCGCCTTAGCGACTTCATCGCGTGTAACGGCAGCCGTCGGGTTGAAGTTTCCATCGAGTGTCGGGCTGAAAATTCCGCTGATGACAGCATATGCGACATAAGGGCGGGATTCTTTTGCAATCGAATCAGCGTCCTTGAAGTAGTTCAGAACATTCTCATTCACGCTTGGCAGCTTACCGCCAGTCACCACTTTCACGATTAACTCAGCAAGCTCTTGGCGAGTGACTGCAGCATCTGGGTGGAACGTACCATCAGCGAACCCGCTGATCAGCTTCGCTGCAACTGCGTTGGTAACAGCTTGCCTCTGCCAATTGGCTAGGTCAGTGAAAGTGACAGAAGCGGGATCTGCGCTTTTCAATTTAGCTGCACGGTTGATCATTGTGGCAACCTCAGCACGTGTAGCCGGGTTAACACCGCGGTAGTCGGTATCTCCGTAGCCTTCGATGGCACCGTTATCGATGGCAAGACGCATATCTGACTTCATAGTGGTAGAAGATGCGGGTGCTGCTGTGTCTGCAAAGGCGATACTGCCAGTAAAAGTGCTTGTAAGAGCGGTTACAAGAGCGAGTGCTGTAAGGCGAGTTTGTAATGTTTTTTTCATGTGATAAAAAGACCTCCTTCATAATAATAGAACATAGGTTAATTAACCTGTTTATTAGTATAAAGGG
>NZ_JBFTQB010000097.1:0-11450 GCF_056398785.1 Paenibacillus sp. 01T422
GTATAACTGTTGACGATCGCCGCGGCGAACGTTACCCGATTATTTCGAAAGAAATGGAATAGAATTCGAGCTTCCGGTGATTCATCATCATATTTGGGAAAGTTGAAGAAATCATCGTCTTCCCATCCCTCCCGTCGCAAGCTTTCAATAGACTCGGCAATAACACCTGGGATAATTGGTTTCATAATCGTTGACATATCCCCACTCCTTGTAGTTATTTTCAGTACATATATGTATGAAGAACTAATACTCCATTGTGATAATCGGTGTGCCTGCTGTCAGCCGCCATTGGCCTGTCGTTGATTCCTGATGCAGAGCAAGCTGCAGATTCACCGTTTGATTGCCGCTTTGAATTGAAGTTTGAAACTCATCAGAAGCCAAAGACAAGCTAATTGTCTTTAAATCGCTGTAACTCTCTACCGTTTTGGCTTTAAAAGCTTGCGCTACCGCTTGAGCCAGCTCATTGGCACTACTTTTCCCAGACAGCACCTGCTCGTTAACATAGCCTTGCACCATTACATTCCATTGCCCTTGGATGCCTAATTTCTTTAATTGATCGCCAGCTTGCTCCTGCCAATTCATAAGCTCAGATTGATCTGCTTGTTCGGATGCATCTAATTTCAGGACGGTGTAACAGCCGTTAGAGCCAGCTGGGCTTGCAACCGTTAATGTAGCGACCGTGCCGGGAGCAATCTCGATGCTCGCTGTATACACCGCATGAGAGTTGGACTCGCTCAAGCGATCCTCTTGCGGGATTTCGAAGGCTAGAGAAAGCTTCTTGCCGGTTTGCAGTATTTTGAGCTCGCTACCAGCGCACGTTCCGTAATAGCCCGTATATTTGAAAGTTATATGCTGCTCATTCATCATGTATGGTTTCACAGTGTTCAAGAGTTGAAGCGCTTCTTGCCCGCTGCGAGCATCTGCATGACGTACCCAGCCAAAAATAATACCGATAATAGAAAGTGCAATAATGGCGTTAACCCAACTTTTCTGCATATAAAAAGGCACCTCTTCACTAGAATCTTCAACTCTAGTAAAAGGATGCCCAAATCTATCAAATGCTAAACCAATAGACAGAAGCCTATTCTAACTCTTTTTCCCGGCGCAAAATCTCCTCCATAGACTTGTTAAGGGCAGCCTGYGGGCCAAGGAAGTGCTTGTTATAGTAGGACAAATCCATAATAACCAGGAGAATGAGCATTCCCGCTACGGCGTAACCAGCCATTTGGTTCGGAGGGATGACCATGATGACACAAATAAAGAGAATCCAGAGCAGCGCGACAATCGAGATCACATTGCTGTATTTTCCGAGATTCCAAGGCCCGAGATGCTTATCTTGAAATCTTCCATCGGCTTTGGCCCGAAGCTTTAAGTAAATGGGAATGCCATAGGCAACATAAAGACCTACAACACTAACTGCCGTTAGGAACGCTATCGTCGTATACGTGGCATCCGGGTTCACCATTTTGATGAGATAGTCAATAAAAGCAAGCAGGAAGGACAGGATGATGGCCAGCCAGATGGCTTTGGCCGGGGTCCGGTATTTTTTTGAAATTTGCGCCCATTGCGTGCTTAGTGGCATCCCTTTGTCCCTCGAGAAAGCATACATCATGCGGGAAAAAGAGGTGATGGACGCAAGTCCGCAGAACCACATCGCAGCGGTGACTAGCCACAATATGACCGAACCGAACGTACCGCCAAGCGCTTGACTGATGACATAAATGAACGCATTGCTCGAACCAGCAGCCGCACTGGCATCCTTGATAGACAAGGTGACAAAAGCAAGCATAATGAAACCAATGACAAATGAATACGCAACGGATGTAAAAATGCCCCAAGGAGCGCGCACACGCGGATTAATCGTTTCCTCTATGGTATGCGCCGAAGCGTCATAGCCCGTAAACGTCCACTGTGCCTGCAAAAGTCCGATCAGAAAGGCAAACATGTAAGGTTTATCAGAAAAGGTTTCGCCTACTTTGAACAAGTACGAGACCGGGTTCAGGCTGCCTTTGGTGAAAAAGGCCAGAGACAGAACCAGCACCGCCACCACAGCGATGTGGTACCAGGCGGAGAAATCGTTGAGCTTCGCAACGATCCGAATGCCAATGTGGTTGAGGACCCCATGCGTAAGCAAAATAACCGAGAAGCAAATCAACACGGTTGTATTGCTCGATTCATAACCGAAGACGCTCGCGATTAGAGGATCAGCGAAGAGCGCGACGGAATAATCGATGCCGGCGACGATGCCGATTTGGCCAATGAGATTAATCCAGGCGGTGTACCAGCCCCAGCGTTTGTTTTTCAGGATTGCAGCCCAATGGTACAAGGCGCCTGCTGTTGGAATGGCCGAAGCCAGCTCAGCCATAACCGCCGCAACACACATCACGAAAAACGCGACGATCGGCCAGCCGAAGCCCATCATGCCCGCTCCGCCATAGGTTAATCCGTGACCATATAAAGATACAGCGCCCGTCAGAATGGAAATGATGGAGAATGAGATCGCGAAGTTAGAAAATCCGCCCATACTGCGCAGCAGCTCTTGGGCATACCCGAACTTGTTCAAATCACTTTTGTCTTTGTCATGATGATTGGAAGATAAGCTCATCTTTACTCCTCCTCATCCATTCATTACGATTTGTACAGCCAAGTCTCATTTCCCCAAGAAGCTTTCATGCTTGCTTTCATCGAATTCCCGAATACTCTTGTTCGCGATGCTAACGATCCACCCCGCAAACAAACACGTGATCACAACAATTACGATGCCAATCGCCAGTCCCATTCCGCCCCACCTCCTTCACCGAATGACTTGCTTTATCAGATTTCAAGGTTAATGCCGCTCGTCTTTTGTTCGAGCATTTTTTGCACGATGGTGCCGATATGCGCGCCGCCCTCCAACGGTGGTGTACCCCTGCGATGAATATTGGATATGACCGTGCGATCGCTCTCTACCGTGCCTTTTCGCGGTTTGTAACAGATGTAGGCACTTAACGATTTGGACGAAACAAGCCCAGGCCGTTCTCCGATCAAAAGCACGATCACATCCGGCTGCAAGATTTCGCCAATGTGATCCATCACGGCAACCCGCCCGCCTCGCACAAAAAACGGAGTACCTGTGGATAACTTATATGCACTTAGCGAGTCAAGAAGCGCAGGATACACATCGGCTAGATTAGCATCTACGGCATTGGCGCTAAGCCCATCAGACACAACRATCTGCACCTGTGGATGCATTTTGCATTTTTGCTGAATGAGGGCGATTCCCACTTCAGTGACAATACGTCCCATGTCGGGACGTTTTAGGTAGTTCTCTGTATTCTCATAACGCGTTTCCACACCAAATAAGCCGAATTGATCCAAAAGCGCTTGACTCGCTTCGCCATAGATGGAATCGACTGCTGCTGCATGGTCACGGCGGAATTTCAGTACCTCTTTGGTCAGCGCCCTCGTGCCCGTCCGCCAAACGCCAATTCGCGAAGGTGTGCTCGATAGCAGCTCGTTCATCCCTTCCTCCCATTTGGGGTTCGGCACAAACGAGTGCGGCTCTTCCTCTACCGGAGCAGGGAGATCTGGATGATCGGACGACGGGGGTTCCTCCCCTTTTGAACCAGTAACGGACAGCTTCTTCTCTAGCTCTGCCATCACCAGATCAACCAGCGCATCGATGGGGACAGGGTTGTTCATCGTTTCACCTCTTTCACATAAATAGACTCGGGTCTCCCGCAAGCGGTGTTAGTCGGCCGTTTTCCATAATGCCCATTCGAACTAGCCATTGTTCAAAAGCCGGAGCTGGCCGCAGTCTCATTAATTCCCGCAAGGTAGCGATATCGTGRTAACTGGTCGACTGATAGTTGAGCATGCAGTCGTCAGCCATGGCTACTCCGATCAAATAGTTGACGCCTGCGGCGGAAAGCAGCACAGCCAAATTGTCCATATCATTCTGATCCGCCTTCATATGGTTGGTATAGCAAACATCCACCCCCATCGGCAGCCCCTGCAGCTTGCCCATGAAATGGTCCTCGAGCCCGGCGCGAATAACCTGTTTGCTGTCATATAAATACTCAGGTCCAATGAAACCAACCACCGTATTAACGATAAACGGCTTATATTTTCGGGCAAGCCCATAACAGCGCGACTCCAGCGTGACCTGATCGATCCCGTGATGCGCTTCAGCGGACAACTCGGAGCCTTGGCCCGTTTCGAAATACCACAGATTCGGTCCCGTCCCGGTGCCCTCCCGCGTGATAAGCTCATCAGCTTCATCCAGCAGAGCGACATCGATGCCAAAAGCTTTATTGCCGTCTTCCGTGCCCGCCAAGCTTTGGAACACCATGTCTGCCGGGGCGCCCTGACGAATAGCGCGCATCTGGGTTTTGATATGGGCCAAGACGCAGTTCTGCGTAGGAATCTGCCATTTCTCCATGACCTCTTTGGTCATCTGCAAAATATGCTTCACGCTATCCGCCGAATCTATCACGGGATTGATGCCAATCACCGCATCGCCGATCCCGTAGCTTAAAGCTTCAAAAAGCGCCGCTTTAATGCCCTGAATATTGTCCGTAGGGTGATTGGGCTGAGCCCTCCCGGAGAGCACGCCTTTTTGACCGATGGTGATGTTGCAATGGCTCGTGACTTCCATCTTGGAGGCGGCCTGCACCAGATCCAGATTCGTCATCATTTTGGCGGCGGCGGCGACCATCTCACTCGTTAAACCTCGGGAAAGCCGGCGGATTTCTTGATTCCCTGTCTCCTGCCGCAGCAAATACTCCCGCAGCTCCGCCACCGTCCAATTCCGTACCTCGGAATAGAGCTTCTCATTCAAAGCATCCTCGATGATTCGTGAAACTTCATCGGTTTCCGGAGGCAGCACAGGGTGGTTGCGAATATCCGCAAGCGTCAGATCGGCGAGCACCTCTTTGGCGGCGACTCTTTCCTTCGCATCCTGCGCGGAAATACCGGCCAGCTGGTCACCTGACTTCTCCTCGTTAGCTTTGGCCATTACTTCTTTCAAATCCTTGAATTGAAAAGTCGTGCCGAGCAGCGTCGTTTTTAAATTCACAGGCGACTTTCCTCCCCTCTGCCCTTAGCTTGGAAGGCTAATGTTTTGATGACTACGGGAATCATGATGCCGGAAATCGGCTCGCCTAAATCGATATAATCCCCGTGTTCTACACGGATCTGATCGATGCAAATGACTTTCGGACGCTGAGCGCAGCGTCTCGTGAGGGACTGGCCAAGCGCCTTGGCGATATCCGTTTCACAAATGACGACCATAGCTTCGCTATGAGGAAAATGATGCATAAAATTGACATACAACTGATCAGCTATGTATTGAAGGGATGGATAGGTTAAGTGGCGCGTCCCTGACAAAGCGAGTCCAAACGGAGGCGAGCGATCAAGAGCAAATAAGCTTGCACCATTTCGCATGAGCGTATCGAATTGTTCTGCAAGCCCGCCATCTTGGATCAGCAGCTGCGGCGATAGTTCAAGCTTCAACACAGGCAGATTGCGGATCGGCAGCAAGGAAGCATCCAGATGCACCGTAGCACCGCTGATCTCCGTGCTCTGCATCCCAGCGCCGATGACGGTCGCTCTGACCGTCTGATCCGCTTGGATCTGGCGAGCAGGGTACCCAGCGGCCAGTTCTTTCCAGGCATGAGCGAGCAGCAGGCCGATATCTTGGTACACGGCAGCGTCCGCCAAGCTGCGAGGCGGCATGGTCTCTGCCATCAGTTGACCTATGCCGCCGGAGACCATCCACTCTTCTATAGAAGGGATGGCGGCTAGCGGAGGTCCAATCATTAGAGCCGCTAGCTCCGCGCATGCATCGCGGCCGCTTAAATAGTCCATGATGCAGCGGCACATGGCCATGCAGATCTCGTTCAGCTGCAGCAGGCTCAGCCTGTCGCCCGGCTGAACGGAGTAGCCGGCCTTCTGCAGCCAAGGGCGTATCGACGGCGATACCTCCAGGATCGTGCCGGTCACATCGATCCGGATCAGCCTGCCGCCGACATGAAAGGCCACCGTGCCGAGCAGCTTGCCTCGATGAAAAATCGCCGCATTCGCCGTCCCGCCGCCGATATCGATGTTGGCAACAGCGCCTCGCAGCTGCAAAGAGCGCTGCTCTGCACCGGCGCCTTTGCCGGCGAGCAGCCCTTCGAGATCAGCACCGGCTGTCGCGACGACGAAATCGCCCGCTCGTTCTGCGAGCAAGTGCAGGATGTGCTGCGCGTTGGTTTTGTTCGCCGTCTCGCCGGTAATGATGACGGCGCCGGATTTGATATCCGCTGGCCGGATGCCGGCCTGCTCGTACTCCTGAGCCACGATGGCCCAAATGCGCTCCGCGTGGATCTCATCGCTGCTGAGAAGCGGAGTGCTGTAGATCGGGCTTGCGTACAGCAGCTCCCGCTCCGCAATCTGGAAGCGCGGCAGGCTGAGCATGCCAGAGGAGCGCACGATTTTCAGCCGGGAAATCACCATCTTCGTCGTGCTTGTTCCGATATCGAGGCCGGCACTCGTAATCCACTGGTCATCCATGCGTCCGCTCACCTGCACCTGCCAAGACTTCTGCCCCATCCCGCAGGATGTCATCCGCCAGCTTCGAGAGTGGGATACGAGTTGCCATGCTCACTTCGCGCATCTTGGCATAGGCCTTCTCCTCACTCCAAGTGTGCTTTTGCATGACGAGGCCTTTGGCTTTTTCGATGCTTTTGCGCTCTTCGATGGATTGCTTCAGAAGCTTGATATCCTGCTTAAGCGAGTCCATCTTCTCCTTCTGGCTCAAAGCAATCTCGACAGCCGGCAGCAAATCTTCCTCCGACACCGGTTTGACCAGGAAAGCGGCCACCCCCGCCTCGCGTGCATCCTTCACGAGCTCCTTCTGACTGTAAGCAGTCAGGAGCAGTACCGATGTATCCTGCTGCAGCTTGCGGATAATATGAGACGCCTTGATGCCATTCATGACGGGCATTTTAATATCCATAATGGCCAAATCTGGCTTCAGACGAGCTATAAGCTGTATCGCTTCCTCGCCATTCTTGGCTTCACCTGCGACGAAGTAGCCGCCCTCCTCCAGCATTTCACGGATATCCATGCGGATGATCGGATCATCATCGACGACGACGATGGCATTTCTCATGGCATTTCGTCCTCCTTTGGCTGCATTTTAGCTATCGGAAATGTAAGCTGCACTTCGGTCCCGCGCTCATCCGTCATGATATCAAGAACGCCGCCTAGATTTTCTTCCACTAGTGTCTCTGTGATTTTCAGGCCCAAATGACCTTTGCGCTCAGAATGATTCGCTGCTTTGAAGCCGATGCCGTTGTCCGACACCCGAACCCGAGCGAAGCTGTCTTGGTGCTGCAGAGAAACTTCAATATGTCCAGTTCGCCTCTCTCCGAAAGCATGCAGGACGCAGTTCTGCACAAGTTCATTAACAACAAGCGCAAGCGTCGTGGCGGCATCGGACTGTAAAATGAGCTCATCCCCGGAAATAATCGGGACAATTGTCTGATCCGGTTTGGACGAAGAGGAAATGATGTTCTTGATGATACGGTCCACGACCTCATTAAAATGGATGGTCTCCAGTCCTTCAAACGCGAGCATTTCATGAATAACAGCTATCGAATTAATGCGGTTAATGCTATCGCGATACACCCTCACGACCTCTTCGTGTTTCGTTCTTCGCATCTGCAGGCGGAGCAAGCTGGATACGGTTTGCAAATTATTTTTCACACGATGATGTATCTCTTTGATGACGGCCGATTTGATGATCAGCTGCTTCTCCTTCTCTTTCATATCCGAAATATCGCGCAGCAAAATAATCCCGCCAACCTCCCGCTGCTCCCGGTAAATGGACATGGCCTTGAGTTCAAAGGTCACAGAACCGATCTGCAGCTCCTGCTGGATGAGGCCTGAGCGGCCAAGCACCGTCAATTTCCCATAAAACAACTGAGTTATTGAGGAAGCATTAGCTGCCTCAGTCTTGTGACCGATTTCCTTCAGCATGTCGAGCGCGCGTGGATTAGTATAGGTGACATGCTCCTTGTCATCAAAAACAATAACGCCCTCATGCATCAGTGACTGCATGCTGCCCTGCGACATGGCCACGCTAAGCAGCGTTTCGCTCAACTGTTCCGTTGTCTCCATTAATCGGGTCACATTCTTCTCCTGCTCAAGCTTCTCGGAAATGTCCTTCTCCATAATGAGTGCGCCGATAACTTGGCCGCTTTGGGACCGAATCGGCACGACATTTTGCTGGATGGCAATCTGCTCCTGCGAAATGCCCCGTGAGCCGATTACGGATTGGCCGGAAAGCAGACAGAACATGACGGCGGGCTCATTTTGGACAAAAGCGTACTGCCCAACGACTGACGTTTTGTACAGAGAGGAGCCTCTGGAGGGATGCGCCTCTGCCACGACGAGCGCCGTACCTTTGTCAGGGAGCGGACAGTCTATGAAGACGTCAGACTCTGATACATCGGCAAATAGTTGAAGGTGATCCGCCATCTCTTGAATGGTTTGGACTTCTTCCTTGCTCAAAAGCGTAAACTTGCTGCACAATTSCATAATGGACGCCATGGTGTAATCCCTCTTCACTTTAGGATCAGGAGCGTACGATCACGCAGGATCAAGAGCGTACGATTTGCATAAGCTTATCTTTTAGTTGGGTGATACCATCGTTCGATGCAGCTGACGTTAAAAAAATTTCCCCTTCCGGCAGCGCCTGCCTCAGAAGTTGGATGGCATAATCGATATCTGCCTGCATGTGATCGATTTTGGTGACAGCCCCTAAAGCTGGTACAGCGAAACCTTGTTCAAATCCAGGGGGGAAATAGTTCCTGTCCCGCGTTGCATCCTGAACCAGCAGCACAGCTGCAGCCTCGTGCGAGGTCGCCATTAACGAGCGATAATATAGCGGGTTCTCGCTGTACTCGCCAGGAGTATCGATCACCCAGTCTCGGTAGATGAGACTTTGCGTTTTGGATGCGGGCTGAGACTCCCCGAATAAGGCTTTGATCAGCGTTGATTTGCCTGCACCCACGGCACCGATGATCATCACTTTTTTCATAGGCTTATGACCTCGTGATCGGTGCCGTCGAGAATTTCAACTTCTCCAGTAAAAACACATTCACAGCGGCAATTGCCATCTCCACAGCAGCTACTTCTCCTGTGAGCACCAACGAGCCTGTGAATCGATCCAAATAACCGATGCCTACGTCGGCTGCTTTGGTCGCAATGTCCGCAGCGATAATGGCCGTCTCGGTTGGGGTGAGCGTAAGAATCCCAATTGCACTGCGATCCTCAATGCCGAGCTTCGTATACAAAACCGGATCTGGATTGGCAATGACATGAGCCAGTGTTAGCTGCTTACCAGGGACGTATTCCTGAATCACTCTCTGTTTCTGCTCTTCCATGCTTCCTCCTCGGCTTCCTTCGTGACCTCGAAGCTATCTATTATGCCGACGATCATCGCATCGATGGGCACCATTTTATCCTTGAACAAGGTTCTGGCTGGACTCCCTCTGGAGACGATCACATTCTCGCCAACACCTGCTCCAATGCGGTCTGCGGCGATAATCGGCGTGCCCGCTTCACCGCCTTTGAAATCCATCGGCTGGATCACGAGCAGCTTTAAGTTGTCCATGCCTGTTTCCTTTTGCGTAGCCCATACACTGCCAATGACTTTACCGTAAAACATAGGACCTCACCTTTCGGCCATATATTCGATTGTGATGCCTCTATCTTTCAGCATGTCGTGCGCTAGTGCGGAAATGATTGTTTTCTTGCCAATTTGCAGCGAGCGGAAGGAATGATTTCGGAGCTCCCGTGTGACCCATTCTGCGGAGACCAGTTTTCCTTCGAAGACGAGGGCTGAGGATGCTGGCTCAGATGATGCAGGTATGTCAAACTCAACCTCAGCTTCTGCTTCTGCTTCAGCCCCAACCTTAACCGCACCCCCAACCCCAGCTTCAGGAGTTTTCGGATTTTGAAACCGGATTTTGCTCACGGCTTTTTCGGCAAGCAGCTTGGTTGGGGCGAACTCGACACCGTACATTTGAAGCTCCATTTTGTAATAATCAAAAAGATTGCGATATGGGGTGGGCAGTGTCAGCGTTTGGAGCGTGCGGCGGTCCGCCTTTTGTAGTCCTGAAATATCCTCACCGATGAGGACGAATTTATTTTGAACCAACGTAGAAAAAATGATCTCCGAGACGATCGTCCCTTTCATACCAAGGGCAGCTCTCGCAGCACTATCCAGATCGATTTCCGGGATCACGATGCCATCATACGCAAGCGGTACCTCAATGGGGGCTGGAGCGAACTCGTCAGAGGCAATTGTTTTGCCTCGACCGCCGCATTCTATCTTGTGCTTGCCAAGCCAGCAGGAGGCCTCGCCATCCAGGAACATAAGATCATGGTCAATGCCGTGAATATTTAATGCTATAAAATGATCGGTGAAAGCCTCATGCGTCATGCTGTCGTAGAACAGGTAGAGCACCTTCGGCCTTATTGCCTGCTGGTTTAAAATCTCACGAACGATCGCTTCGACCATTTGCTTGATCTCCACCTAACGCAGCCTCCTTTCGGCATTCGTCCTATTATCGTTCCTTTGGAGGATTTGAACCGTGTCACCCGTATGTAAGCAAGCCGCATTAGCCTCATCTCGATCAATGTGAAAATCCAGCGAAAACTGCGGGCTCACCCTCACCATCACATCGGCAAAAATAAGCGGGCGCTCGCCCATCGCTTGCACCAGAATGCGGTCCCCGTGGTTTAGGTGTAAGGACTGGGCTTCATCCGGGGAAGCGTGCACGTGATTCTTAGCGATAATCAGCCCTTGGGATAAAACAAGCGTTCCCACTGTGCCAACAAGGGTAATCCCTGGTGTGCCTGCAAGATCACCCGACAACCGAATCGGCGGATGAACGCCGAGCTCGAAACCGTCTGTGCGCGAGATTTCCACTTGTGTCTCGCCACGGGCGGGACCTAAGATGCGGACGTTAGGAAGGCTGCCGTGCGGACCTTTGAGTGTCACTGTTTCGTTGGCGGCGAATTGCCCCTTCTGGGACAGCTCGCGCAAAGGCGTCAGCTTGTAATCCTTGCCGAACAGCGCTTCGGTATGATGTGGTGCGAGGTGCACGTGCCGGTTGGAGACGCCAATAGGGATGAAGTTCAACGACGGAGTGCCTGACTTGTGTGCCACGCGCAGCAAAGGAATTCCACGCTCCTTCAGGAAATCTGCAGCGGCCGGGGTCAGCTTATCCCCCTCTGTAACCGGAAAAGGGTTCGCCAAACCTTTGATCAGCTGTGCGCGCAGATACGTTTCCGTAATCAGCGCCATATTTTACCCTTCAAGCTTAGGAAGAATGAACTCAATGTCGGAATGCGGGCGGGGGATTACATGCACCGAAACCAGCTCTCCCACTTTCTCCGCAGCTGCTGCTCCTGCA
>NZ_JBFTQB010000098.1:0-11940 GCF_056398785.1 Paenibacillus sp. 01T422
ACCCTTATGTGTAACGGACATCAATGTCGTTATTTTCGATAATTGCCCCTTAATTCATGAATAACGGACTCCAGAGCCGTTAATCGATCCATAGACATACTAATTAGACAAGGTTAGCATGAATAGCTGCATTGGAGTCCGTTAGAATTCAAAAAGGCTTCATTTTGTTCAAATAAACGCGCTTGTGTCCGTTAGCGACGAAGCAAAGAGGCATGAAACCTCAAAAGTGGCGTCCCTCGCTATTTTTATCACTCTGGGGACAGCCTCGAACTCGGTTTTCGAATACTGTGATGTAAATCCTACCCGTTCGTATAATTAGAACCGATACGGGCATTAGCTGACCAAGGGGCTCTAGCACCGTGCATGCTAGTAAAGGCATAAACGGCGGCATTGGCCACTTCGATATCTTGAGCGCTTGTACCTCCACTTACGCCGATGCCACCCATGACTTTGTCGTTGCTGATGAGAGGTATACCTCCACCTAGGATGGTAAGCTTGCCGTGGTTGGTTGTGTTGATACCGTAGGAGGGAGAGCCTGGAAGTGCTGATTGCGCAAGGTTGGCGGTTGGCATTTGCATAGCTGCGCTAGTCCACGCTTTGCCTTGGGAGATTTCGATCCCAGCAATTCGTGCACCGTCCATTCTATGGAATGCGATCAGGTTCGCGCCATCATCAACAATTGCAATACTGCTGTTTAATCCCAATAATAGGTGCTCCAAATTTATGAAGAGTTTATAATAGGTAGAGACTCATAAAATGTGCATTTGCTTGAGACATTCGAGGGTAATCGTCTTGGCAGTCGTACCACTGCTGTCTACGTTGGTGGCGAATACCCATGAAGTCTTATCGGTCTCTACATAGCCGATATACCATCCGAGGCCTAGATCAGATAGCCTTGTCCCTGTTTTGCCATGAACGGTGTATGCGTCCTGTTCGTTATCGATCATGATACGTTTGACCGTTTTCATCGTTTGCTTTTGGAACGGCAGTGTTTCTTCCACGAGCTTCTCCATGAATTGAGCTTGCTCTTGCGCAGAGATCGTTAGGCTGCTGTTCAACCAGAACTTATCAATACCACCACGAATGTCTTGATTGCCATATTCAATTCGATTGAGATTGCTCTGCATCCGTTCAGGACCAATGTCCCGAGCCATGGCTTGGTAATACCAGATAGCGGAATTCCTCATGGCGGAAGCTAGGGTATGATCCCGATTCCAGACGTCAAATTCCCGGACGACCCCGTCCCAGCGTTTGACTTCATACTCATCCTCCACGGCATGTTCTTCCAAGCCGATTAGTGCGTTAGGAACTTTGAATGAGGATTCCGGTGTGAAACGCTGAGTGCTCCTCTGGAGATTATAGGTGTACATTTTATCCGTCTTCAAATTCTTAATAACGATCGTACCCGAAATCCCATGGAATAATTCTTCTGCATGGAGTTCTTTGATACCAGGCTTAGCATTAGCAGAGCTCGCGATACTGGCAAATGAGCCTGTACTTGTAAGCAGCAGGGCAACGAGCAGTAGAACAATAACCTTCATTTTTTTCATCTTGAATCACTCCTCTTTGGTTAGAAATGGAAAACATTTACTTACTTCACGTTGAGTATACGAGTAATGGCATGAATTTTATATGGGATTATTCTTGAATTGTACCCTTACAGTTTGGAAGGAGCGGGGATAAACAACATGCTGTACGAAGAGATTGTGGATCAGATGATGAAACACATTGAGGAAGGAACATTAAAGCCGGGGAACAAGCTGCCTTCCATTCGTGTATTGACCCAGGAATTCGCTTGCAGCAAAAATACGGTGATGAAGGCTTATAATGAATTAGAGAAAAGGCATATCATCTACTCTGTGCCTCAGAGCGGTTTCTATGTTGTGGAGGGCTATCGAAGACGGGAAAAGATGGAGGGAGTGCATGGCACCATTGACTTCCTCGCAGCTGGACCTGATCGACATGCGATGCCCTATCGGGATTTCCAACATTGTATCAATCAGGCTATTGAGCGATATAAAGAAGAGATGTTCACGTACTCGGACATTCAAGGGCTTGGGTCGCTTCGCGTCCAACTAGCCAAACATCTGCAAGAGCTTCAGGTATTCACGATAACCGAGAGAATTTATGTGGTATCCGGTTCGCAGCAAGCGCTGCATCTGCTGGTATCCCTGCCTTTTCCAAGTGGCAAGCGTAATATATGTCTAGAGCAGCCTACGCATGCTGGATTTATTGAATCTATTCGACAGCATGGAAGCGAGGCGTATGGGATAGAAGTAGGGAGCGAGGGAATCGATCTAACGCAGTTGGAACAGATTTTCAAGCATAACGATATCAAGTTGTTCTACACAGTTTCCAGATTTCACAACCCGACTGGCTACAGCCATACGAATGAAACGAAGCGAAAGATCGTCGAATTAGCGCAGCAATATGATGTATATATCCTTGAAGATGACTATATGGGCGACTTAGACTCGGATGCTAAGGCAGACCCGATGTTTGCTTACGATCCTTCTGGCAGAGTTATTTATGTCAAAAGCTTCTCGAAAGTAATGCTGCCCGGACTCCGACTCGGCTTGGCCGTACTCCCTGATGCTTTGCGGGAAGATTACCTTCGAGCGAAGTTTGCTGCAGACGTGCATACGCCGATGCTAACGCAAGGCGCACTTGAGATTTACCTACAGAGCGGGATGTTCAACGCGCATATCGAGCGTATGAGGAAGCTGTACAGCAGGAAGGCTACGCGCCTGCAGCAAGCGTTCCAGAAGTGGCTGCCTGCTGTCGCTGCCTACTCGGGTTCCTTATCCGGTTTCTATTCCACGATTGAATTGCCTGTCCCGATTAAGGCGAAGCAACTGCAGGAACACCTTAAGCAGCAACATGTATTCGTGGATCATACCGAGCGCATGTATCTCCCTGATTTCGCCAAAGACAACGTAATTCGTCTCAGTATCTCTCAAGTGGATGAGGATTTGATTGAGAGAGGTGTTCAGATTATTGCAAAAGGAATTGCGGAACTGCTCATCAGACGGACAGAAGTGAGGTTCGTGCGTAAGGATTCAGGGTAAAAAAAGATGACCCCTATCCTATAGGAGTCATCTGTTCTTAGTTTTAAATTATCCCTGTTCATGCATTTGGACGGCTCTAGCAACCCGTTCTCCTAGTTCCGTAGAGGCATTATATAGATAGCTCAGCACAATTTTTTGTGTTTCTTGGGATATACCGGACAGGTCCCCAGAGAGATTAGCAACCAAGTGATCTTGCTGCACAGGAGAGAGCGAGTAATAATACTGGCCTGCTTGTGTAAAATCATCCTGCTTCGGGATGCCCGATCGCATAAGTTGACCGTCCACGTGTCTCCCATTGCCACTGGTCACTAGAGAATCAGGGGACCAGTGTGCCTGATGGTTGACAGGAACCTTACGGAAATCCGGACCCATTCGCCGGCGCTGAGAATCCCAGTAAATATTAGAACGTCCCTGCAGCAGCTTATCGTCCGATAATTCGGCACCTTCCAATAAATTGGCGGGTGAAAAAGCTATTTTCTCCACTTGCTCCATATAGTTATCAGGATTACGGTTCAGCACAAGTCGACCGACTGGCAGCAGCGGATATTGCCGTTCATCCCAAACTTTGGTATCATCCAATGGATCAAACGGAAGTGCAGCTTCATCAGATGGGCTCATAAGCTGTACATAAAGTCCGTATTCAACAGTGTTGCCTGCTGCTAAATGATCGTTTAAATCCTTGCCTGCGAAATCCGGGTTCTCAGAGGCCAACTGAGTCGCTTCTTGACTGTCTATGTACTGCACGCCAGCAAAAGGAACCCAATGATATTTGACATAAGTGCGGGCGCCTTCAGCATTTTTCCAAACGTAGGTGTTAACACTATGCCCAGGAGTATGGCGGAAACTTTTTAGCGTACCAGCGTCGGAATAGAGCCAGAGAAGAAAATGAGTCGACTCAGGCGCTCTCGCTATGAAGTTCCACAACCGCTGGGGATCGATCAGATTATTTACTGGTGAAGGTGAGAAGGCTTTAATGAATTCTGGAAAGCGCATGGCGTCCCGTACAGCAAAAACGGGGATGTGATTGCACAGGAGATCAAAAACACCTTTTTCCGTATAAAACTTGGTCGAGAATCCACGCACATTGCGGGAGGTATCCGGAGTGCCTTTGTTGCTTACAGCAAAGGAAAACCTCACGGTGACAGGGACCTGCTGACCAGGGTTTTGAAGAAAGCAAAGCTGCGTGTATGTCGCCATGGAATGAACGGTCTGAAAGTACCCGAAAGCGCCATACCCTTTGACGTGCACAGGCCTTTCAAGAATTTTTTCATGGATAAAAGTTTCCAGTGTTTCATGTAGAACGCTGTCCTGTTCCAGTACGGGACCTCGTTCACCGACAGTTTGCGAATGATAGGCTGCCGGTTTAACAGATGACCATTGTGTAGGGGAATGACCATTAGGCTGCTGATCATTTATCATAGGCTGTGATGGCTGCATGGAAGGTCTACGGGGAAATTCATTGTTTTCTTTCATCATTGTACCTCCTATATCAAATAGTCCATTCTCCCTGATCTATTATTATTTATGTCGAGCATCCATACACTTATGACAAGACTTTGTGGACGAAATCGCTTATGCAGACTGAGATTGTCCTTTATTAATTGTAATTAAAAAGTTACAATGTGTATGTTTTGCTCTAGCCAAAAGGTTTACAAAAATCACATATTCGGCGGCTAGCTTACTACTGTGGCCTAATCGATCGAAACCATCCTGACATGGATCAGTGTAGGCATAAGGTCTTTGACAGCACAAAATTGACATATTTACTAAAACGGCTGCGAAGTTTAATCTTCAATTTGTAAGCGCTAGCAGCTTGATTCTTGCCAAAACAGTTATGTCTCGCAAGGATATGTTGCAAGCGTGATCATAATTGGTGAAAAGATCCTGGATCGTAAGGGGACATTGCTAATTATGACGGCTTTCAAAGATGACCATAAGGGAGGACATGCAATGTCGAACAGAAAGAAGCAAGTCGTGGCGTCCGCACTCGTGTTAGCTGTATCGCTATCCGTATTGAGCGGCTGCGCAAGTAAAAAAGAGAACGAAAGCACTGCAAGTGGAAGTGCCAATTCGAAAGCAAGCTCAGTGAACAAAGAAGGGTTCCCGATCGTGAAGAATCCGCTAACCTTATCTATCATGGCTCCAGATATGGGGATTCAGAACTGGAAGGACATGCCGGTTATGCAAGAGATGGAGAAGCTTACGGGTATTAAGATCGATTATCGTAATGCTCCCCGAGACAGCTTCGATACGAAGAAAAACCTTGTTTTCGCAAGCGGTGATTACCCGGACATTTTCTTCGCGTCGAAACTAACACAGGCTGAAGAGCTGAACTACGGAAGCCAAGGCATCTTGATTCCTTTGGAGAAGCTGATCGATGAATACGCTCCGAACATCAAGAAAGTGCTGGCTGATAAACCGGATATCCGTAAGTCGATTACAGCACCGGATGGACATATTTATTCGCTTCCACGCATCGAGCCGTTTCAACCGTGGTACCGTAATCCAATGTGGTACAACGGCAAAATGCTGAAGGAACTGGGTGTGACCAAGTTGCCGGAGACGACGGATGAACTGTACGATTTGCTCAAGCGTGTCAGAGACGAAGATCCGAACAAGAACGGCAAGAAGGATGAGATTCCATTGTCCTCTTCCTCCGGCATCAAGCTGAGAGATATTCGTACGTGGATTCTTGGCGCATTTGGAGCGTATGAAGAAGAATTGTACGTGGATGATAAAGGAAAAGTTCACTATACACCGGCTGAAGACGCTTATAAAGGCTACGTAACGTACCTCAACAAGCTATGGGCCGATAACCTGCTGGATCACGAATCCTTCTCGCAGACAGATGATCAGAAGAAAGCGAAGATCAAAAACGATCAGGTGCTTCTGTTCTCCGACTGGCATGCTTACATGTCCCATGGCGGGAAGCCTGGCACCGAGGACGTCATGTTCAGCCCGGTTCGTAGTGACAAGGTGAGCGCTCCGGCTATCGCTAGCAACAAAGGCTTCTCTACAGGCACGTTTGCAATCTCCAAATCCAATCGTTCTCCGGAAGCGTCGATTCGCTGGGTAGATTATATGTACTCACCGGAAGGCCAAATGCTGTTTAACAAAGGGCCAGAAGGTGTTCTGTGGAAGTATACGGACAGCGCGAAAACGAAAATTGAGTATTTACCTGTACCAAATGGAGAAGATAGAGAAACGTATCGCTCCAAGATTACCCCTAACTTCGGTATTGCTTCACCAATGGTCGTGCCAGATGAGCCTGTGAAGGACGATTTCGCGAAATGGGTGGAAAATGAGTCCAAGACCAAGCTGCTGGACCGTGGCGCACGCGTACCGTTCCCGGCATTGTACTTGACAGAAGCGGAGTCTGGCGAAGTGGCGGCATTGCGTTCCGATCTTACTACGTATGTTGCGCAGATGGAAGCGAAGTTTACCACGGGACAAGAATCGCTGGACGGTTGGGATAAGTATGTTCAAACCCTGAAGAAAATGGGTTCGGACAGATTCCAAGAGATTTATCAAAAAGCTTATGATCGTTGGAAAAACAGCTAGAGGATAACGAAATAAGCTGGAATTAGAACGGAATAGAAGCGGGCGTAGAGGTGAATTTGACCTTTACGCCTTTATTGTGTTTGTGGCTTTAGGGGAACTATGATCCCTTATTTCGATGAAAAGGGAAGCTTTCCGTCTGGGAGGGGAACTACGGTTCGCTATTTGGCGATTTGACCTGAAAAACGTGGCGTGGAGGTCAAATAAGACCCTGCAGTTCTGCTCAGAGGGGAAATTGCTCATTTTGTTCTCAATAGGGGACCACAGTTCCTCTAAGCAAAGCCTTGGCGGAAGTATGAGTATGAGTATGAGTAAAAGGATGAGCACAGGAGGCGGTAGGCTGCCCAGAGGTGGCCGGTACACGCTCCAAAGTGCATTGGATCATTAGGGCATTTGGTAGCTCCTAACGGTGGCCTAAAGGCCCAGCAATCGCAAATAAAAAACTCCCCGTTGCCTGTAATAGCTAACGGGGAGTTTTTCATTGATAAGTGCCTACACGAGTCCTTCATCCATTGCCTTGCAAATCAGGGAAGCGAACAGACTATTCGACCAAGCGAACCATGGTCTCGAGAAGTTGGAAGGATCATCTGGATGGAACCCTTCATGCATGTAGCCTGTATCCGCATCTGTATGGATCAATGTCTGGATTAGCTCCTTGATCTCATCGACATTGCTCGAAGTCAATGCTTGCACAGACAAGGCCATATGCCAGACGTAACCGCCCGGCGTATGCGGACTGCCGATGCCTTTGGCATATTTGCCTTCGAAATAATACGGATTATCGAAGCTAAGCGCAAACTTGCGCGTATTCTGGTAGATCGGATCATCGATGCCGGTGTAGCCGATGTAAGGGATCGTGATCAGGCCTGGTGTGCCTGCATCGTCCATTAGACAGTAGTTGCCGTAACCGTCCGTTTCGTAGGCATAAATTTTGCCATATTTCGGATGGTCCACGATGCCGTAGGTTTGGATGCCGAAGTCGATCTCCTTGCGCAGCTTCTCTGCACGCGCAGCTAGGCGCGTATCGTTGTAAATATCTGTAGCCATTTCGATAATGTGGCCGAGGATCACAACGGCAAACATGTTGCCCGGGATGTTATAGCCGTACAGATTGGCATCGTCGCTCGGACGGAAGCCTGACCAGGTCATACCGGTGTAGTTGGACAGAAGACCGCGCCCGTTATTTTGGAGCGTTTCCGTATGCTGCTTGGTTTGGCGTGTAAAATGGTACAGTGATTTTTGGTCATGATGCTGCTCGGTAATCAGCACGTTTACGATGGAAGTCAACGCCTGATAAACGGAATGGGTGAAGACGTCAGTAATCCCGGTTTCCTTCCAATACGTATACAGAAGCTGAACAGGGAAGCAGAGGGAGTCGATCTCATACTTCCGCTCCCACATCCACGGATTCAGGTCGCAATCATCCGTGTCACGGTAGTGTTTATCGCTTGGCGTTTCATTGAAGGCATTGGTGTAAGGATCAATGTTGATATAGAACATTTGACGCGCGATCAGCCCGCTGATGATGCGTTGCAGGTCTTTATCCTGCTTGGCGAAAGGAATGTAGTGACGAACTTGCTCAGTGGAATCACGCAGCCACATGGCTGGGATATCCCCGGTAAATACGAAGGTGGTGCCGTCTTCAAGCAGCTTTGTCGTTGTTTCC
Source organism: Paenibacillus sp. 01T422 (assembly GCF_056398785.1). Taxonomy (NCBI): domain Bacteria; kingdom Bacillati; phylum Bacillota; class Bacilli; order Caryophanales; family Paenibacillaceae; genus Paenibacillus; species Paenibacillus sp. 01T422. The sequence continues at coordinate 8,293 of NZ_JBFTQB010000098.1, forward strand.
AGCGTGTTCGGGAAGCAGTTTCTGAAGAGCTTCTGCAGCTTCGGGTTGTGTGCCAGCTTTTGGTCGGCTTCGTTCAGAAATTCGGTAATGGAAGCAGGTAAATTCATGATGGATGTTCCTCCTGTGGGATTAAATTTAAGCTTGCTTGTGCTGAAATGCGTAGGTGATAATCTCACACTTGCCCGCCGTGGAGCGGATTAACCCGTCTGCGAGCTCGGCCGAATCGTGCCGACGCTCCAGAATATCGCTCTGGTAGGCCGAAGCGACCGGGAAGGAAGGCTTCAGCAACACTTGCTCAGCCTCGTGGGCGAGATTGTATAGACGGACGATGATATCGTCGTGGTCCAGGGACATCTTGAATGCCGACAAAGCGAGCGTTGGGCCACTCCATTCCAGCGCTTGATAGGTTGTCGGTAGCGAGCCAACCTGCTGACCCATCGTCAGTGTGTGGAACCAAGGTGATTGGAATTGATACGCCAAGGCGAATGCGCTTGATTGGATCGCTGTGCCCGCATGCGGATAAATCGCGAACTCGACTGTATGTTCACCAAGACACTGTGCTTCCGGTGTCGGGAATACGCCCCAATCGCCCAACTCGGATACGCTGCGTAGCAAGGTGACTGCAATTGTGTTCTCGCCGTCGCGCAAGACTTCGTATTCGTTCAGCCCTTTATTGGCGATCAACAGGCCTTGTGTGCCATTGGATACGCTGACGAAAGCCTGTTGATGCTGAGCATTACTCGGATTGATCCACTCCTTGGCTGGTGTCGTATCCCGCTCAGCAGCTTCGAATATCGAATCGGCCAGATGCGTCGACGCTATCAGCCCAGTAGGGAACAGGACCCGGAGGCGATGGTCTTTGGCTTGGTTGTTATAGGACACTGACACCTGCACGCCTTTGCCGGATTGTTCGAGACTGATACGGGAGGTCAACTCGAACGCCACGAGTTCGCTTGAGCGCGAAGCCGTACGCTTGCGGAAGGGAACCATCTTCCGTTTCTCTTCTTCGAATAGCTCCGATGCGGAGGCTGGTATAAGCCAAGTATGTTTGATTTCATATGTCGCTCGGTAAGGCTCATCTTCTATCAGTTTCACTTGAGCCGGGAGTCCTTTGGTCGTCAAAGCGACATCTCCGTCAGGCTGCCGGAAAACGTATTCGTTGCCTAGATCGCCGCAGTTTTCATACACGCCCATGCCTACGTAGGTATGGCCTGTCTCTTTGTCGGTAATATCGTAGGAGCCGTCTGTATGGATGCTAACAGCTATATGCGCGTTGGTCATGCCGGAATCCGTCACGATTAGCGGACTGTGTGGCGCCTTGACTGGCGCTGAAGGCTCACTAACCCAAGCCCACGTCTTGAAGCCTAGCGCCGGAACCTGCTGCGCTTCGAAGGTCAACGCGATTCTGCGCGCCATATAAGGCTGCCGGAATTTGTCCTTCGGCAATTCGTAGCCGAAGTGTACGCCCAGATCTTCCGCTTTGGCTGAGATGGCCTGGCCTTGGTCGTCTAGCAGCACGCCATTGTCTAGGTTCAATGGCATCTGGGACAGCCTCTCCGCAATTGCTGGCGGGTTCGGGCCTTCCTTGAAGTAGGACTTGGCGACGATTAGCTCAATGCGGATAGTACCTGTACGCTCCCAGCCGGTCATGTTGTAGACCGTGACGGGCAGGCTGTCATTCGGCCAGGAAGCTACGCTTGCTGTGTCGATTTGTCCAGCCAGAGCCTGCAAGCTTTCGTCGATAATCGTCTCGGTCAAGTGCCGGCTCTTGTCAAAGCGCATGACCATCTCACGATGAACCTCGTCCACACTGCATCCGCAGATGCTGTCATGCGGGTGGTTCTGCATCAGCGTCTTCCAGGCATGCGTGAGCAGTTGATGCGGGTAGGTTTTGCCGCTCGCCAGATGGGCTAACGTGGCTAGAGGCTCAGCGCCCTTTTCCAGCAGCGTCTGTCCCAGCTGATTCAGCTGCTTGAGGTAGACACGGGCGGACGCCGTATTGACCAGTGTGCCCCAGCCATCTGTATGCTGGCTGCGCAGCTCGCCCTGAATGGTCACCATGTCGTCAGGCAGCTGCTTTTTGAGCGCATCGATGTACCGCTCGAAGCTTGAGTGGATGAAATCCACATCGGGGTAGAGTGCTTTGGCAGTTTCGAGAGCTTTGCTCAGATCTTGCTGAATCGGCTGATGGTCACAGCCGTTCATGAACAGCAGCTCCGATGTAGACGCATACTTCTGTGTATCGCCAAGACGTTTATCCCRGAATGCCTGGGCTGCTTCGGCTTCAACTGGAACCTCGTTCCCATTGCTGTACCAGTTGGCGAACAGAATGCCGATTACTTTGGAGCCGTCCGGGGCTGACCAATACATCTCCGAATAGGGTGATTCATAACCAGAACCGTTCGTATCGATGACGACATTGTCGAAACCGGTTGGTTTCACACCGCGTCCGAACACGGCTGTATAGATGTCTGCCTGCTTCAACAATTGTGGCGCTTGCCCCATGTTGCCAAAGGAATCTGGAAAGTACCCCAGCTTGGATATGACGCCGTACTTGGCCGCATCCTGATGTCCGATTAACAGATTACGAACATTCGCCTCCGAACTGGTCAGGAATTCATCCTGCAGGACATACCAAGGTCCTATAATGATGCGGCCTGCCTTGATGTAGGCTTCCAGCTGCTCTCTTTTTTCAGGATGAACCTGTAGATAGTCCTCGATAATAATGGTTTGTCCGTCCAAATGGAAATAAAGGTACTCAGGGTCATGCTCCAGCGTGTATAGCAGATCGTTCATCAGTTCGGTCAGTAAATAGTGATGGCGCTCATACGGCATATACCACTCTCGATCCCAGTGACTGTGTGAGATCAGATGAGCTGCTTTTCTAGTCATTGATTAAAAGCCTCCTTTTATAAAGTAGAAATGGTGACCAACGATCAGTTATTCCTACTTTACTTCGTAGACAGATTCACACATATCGTTGTGATTGACAATATGTATGATTTGCACAAGGTTAAGCGCGAAAAAAATGACATAGAATTCCTCGATAAAATAACCATTCGACTTGCAATGACAACTAGGCAAAGATGTTTATCACGAGGGAGTCAGAAGTGATAATTCCTTGACTATCAAGGCGTTGAAGCGCTGAAGAATGACAATGCAGATTTCACATATTTACGAAAGCCCTTGTTTTTTTCTACACTTTAGAAGACGAATGTAAGCGTTAGCAGCAACCAACATGTAGAGAAAGGAGAGGATGGAGGAAATGAGTACAATGAGTGGTCAGACAGCAAGAAAGACGAAGGTGTCAAGCAGCGGTTCACTGCGTGCAAGAATGAAGAAAAACTGGGAACTGTACTTATTTATCGCCCCGGCCTTTCTGTATTTCCTGATCTTCCAATATGGACCGATGTACGGGATTCAGATTGCCTTTAAAAATTTCACGCCGTCCAAGGGAATCTTTGGGAGTGACTGGGTAGGGTTCGCACATTTTGAGCGGTTTTTTCATTCCTACTACTTCTGGGATTTATTATGGAATACATTTAGCCTCAGTCTTTATGAGCTTGCGATCGGGTTTCCACTTCCCATTATATTGGCTCTAGCTTTTAATGAAGTGCGAAACGGTTTCTTTAAGAAAAGCGTGCAAAC
>NZ_JBFTQB010000099.1:0-14414 GCF_056398785.1 Paenibacillus sp. 01T422
ATCTTCTGTTGTCGGCCCCCAAATCGGTGGTTGGATCGTTGACGCTTTGGATTGGCGCTGGGTATTCTATATCAACCTTCCCGTTGGTATCCTAGCTGTTGTCTTAATCGCAATTGCGCTGCCGAAGCATAAAGCGATCGGTAAAGTGAAATTCGACATTCCGGGTATTGCCACCATGGTTATCGGTGTTGTTTCCATGCTTCTTGCTTTGACTTTCGGTGGTAAAGATTATGCTTGGTTATCCTGGCAAATCATTGGTCTATTTGCAGTAGCGATTGTATCATTGGTATCCTTCGTCATTATTGAAAGCAAAGCGCAAGAGCCAATTCTTCCTGTTCGTTTATTCAAAAATAGAACTTTTACAACCATTAACGGTGTAGGTTTCCTAATGTCTGTTGGTATGTTCGGTGCTATTATGTTCGTACCTCTCTTCATGCAAGGCATTGTTGGAATCAGCGCTTCTGCGTCCGGTACTGTGATGATGCCTCTGATGATAACGATGATTGTGGCCAGCGTAGTTTCCGGTCAGTTTATTCACAAAATCGGTGTACGTAAACAAATGTTAGTCGGTATGATCATCATGGCCGTTGGTTTCTACTTCCTTAGCACAATGGGCATAGACACAACCAAGCTGACAGCATCTGCTTATATGTTGATCTTAGGTCTTGGCATGGGGCTTGTTATGCCGATTCTGACGCTTGCTTTGCAAGAAAGCTTCCCGAAATCTGAGCTTGGTGTCGTTACGTCCTCCAGCCAATTCTTCCGTCAAATCGGTGGTACGTTCGGTATGACAATTCTAGGCGCAGTTATGAACCACAAATCATCAGTTCTGCTCGATCAAGATTTAACACCTGTTGTCAAACAGCTGCCTGCAGAAGCAAGCCAGTTATCTAACCAGATGACAGATATGATTCACACCAATCCGCAAGGCCTGTATTCTTCTCTATTAAGCCCTGAAACGTTGGCGAAAATGCCGAAAGAATTTGTAGAGCACATGCTTCCTATTTTGAAAAATGCACTTGTGACTTCCCTTCACCAAGTATTCGTTATCGGATTAGTATTCGTATTGCTCGGGGCGGTTCTTACACTGTTTATCGGCAACATCAAAGTTGGCCCTAAACCGAAAAAGAAAAGTGCGGAAGCTGAAAAAGACCTTTCGGCCGGACTTGCATAATCAATCATTCCTGCTCCCTCCTTCTTCGGAAGGTTGGGAGCATTTTATTATGTAATTGTTGGATTCATTTCTTTTGACATCATCCCATCAATATCGTTTAATGAGGTTGGATACTATAAAAGGAGAGTGATTACCATGAAATATCGCAGACTTGGGAAAACAGACTTAAAAGTTTCTATCGTTGGTGTTGGAACCTGGCAATTCGGAGGAGAATGGGGACTTACGTACACACAAGCTGAAGCAGATGCTATTCATTACATAGATTTATACCAATTTCACTCGGGACCGGATAGCGTATTCGACAACGATGACCTCTGGACAACATTAGATAAGCAAGTACAGGCAGGAAAAATCAGACATCTGGGAACTTCCATCGGAAGCAATGCCAATATCCATCAAACCGAAGCCTCTACGAAAGTAAATTCCAAAGCGATTCAAGTTGTCTATAATCGTTTGGATCGAGCGCCGGAAGAGCTTGTATTCCCTTCCTGTGTGAATCAGGATCTTGGCGTATTGGCACGAGTACCTTTGGCAAGCGGCTATCTGAGCGGCAAGTACAAGCCTGGTGCAGTGTTCAGCGATACCGATGTCCGTCATCGTCATGATGCTGAGAGCGTAAGACAAAAGCTGGAAGAAGTACAGCGGATTCAAAAAGAAGAAGTCCCAGAGGGCATGGATATGGCCAAATGGGCGCTTGCATGGTGCTTAAAGCATGATGCCGTAACGAGCGTCATTCCAGGCTGCAAAAACCCTGAGCAAGTAATTGCTAACGCAAGTGCAACGGACCTTATCAGCGACAACCACCCACAAGCATGGAAAGCTTGAGCAATAGGAAGGACTAACATCTAGATGAACTTGGACGAGCATACAACAACTTGGAAGCAGCTTAACGACCATTTGGCGCAGTGGGTTACAGCTAGCAAAGTCCATACCGAAGATGGCCATGTTGCTTCCTACATTCCTGAACTTGCGAATGCTCCCGCTGATATATTGGGTATCTGCATCATGGATGCTGAGGGGAATACAGTTGGAGCCGGTGATACCGACTATCATTTTACGCTGCAAAGCATCTCCAAAGTCTTCACGCTTATTCTTGCTCTGATGGATAACAGCGAAGAGACGGTGTTCTCCAAGGTCGGCATGGAACCGACAGGGGACGATTTCAACTCGATGCTGAAGTTAGAGCTGGTAGAGCCTGGTATTCCTTTCAACCCGCTTATCAATGCCGGAGCTATTGCTATCTCGTCCTTGATTGCAGGTGATACGCCATCTGAACAAACGCAGCGAATTCTGCAATTTTTCCGGGAGCTTGCGGACAATCCGGCGCTAGATATTAATCAGGATGTGTTCAAATCGGAATCAGACACCGCCCACCGAAATCGTTCGCTTGCCTACTTCCTGAAACATAACGGCGTTCTGGACCGCGAAGTTGACGATGTCCTACAGGTCTATTTTAGCCATTGTTCAATTCAAGTGAGCTGCACGGATTTGGCCAGAATGGCTCTGGTTCTCGCCCATAACGGCGTCGATCCGATTCGCAAGCAGCGCCTGATTCCGCGGCGATTCGTACAGATCGCCAAAACGTTCATGTTCACCTGCGGGATGTACAATGCCTCAGGCGAGTTCGCCATGAACGTAGGGCTTCCCGCTAAAAGCGGTGTGTCCGGCAGTATTCTAACGATGGTACCCGGACGATACGGCATCGGTCTTGTCAGCCCTGCCCTTAACCGCAAAGGCAACAGCACCGCCGGTGTTCATCTCCTAGGGAAGCTCTCTCAGGAGTTTGACTGGAGCTTATTTTGAAGAACAAGAGGCTGAGTGAGTGGACGGGTTACTTGTGAGTAGCACCGATTACTCCTGTTATTTTCAGCAATTGATCTATTTTTTGGGTAATTAAATGAAATTTCTACTGCTAATTTCATCAGATCTAGCAGATTTCCGGCAGCAGTCGATGATTTAGCTGGGGTTTCTACCGCTATTTCATTCACTGCCACAATTTAGCATAGAATAACGGTAGTTTTTCCGTCTATATCAGCTGAGGAGGCGAGGTTATGGCTTATCCCCTTTGAACTGAATTGGAATTGGGAAGCTACCAACTAGCTCCGAAGAAAAAGAAGCTATCCCAGAAGTCATCAAATGACCGAGGGATAGCTTCTTTCTTTTGAACTTATGGGAACGATGTTTCGTATATAAAGCAGGCTATTGAATGGCTCGTTTAATTCGCTGCAACACTTCAATCAATTCATCAATCTCGTTTTCGTTCAGGCGAACCGTCACATAGGTAGGTGATATTCCCCCGTCGTTGATCTCCAGCAAGGCCACCTCATCCTTGTCATCCAATTTAACAGACAATTGTTCTCTTTCGAGCATATTAATCCAAGCCATGCCGGCACCTACTTTCGGTCAATGTATTAGTAGACGATGAATTCTTTCTTATAAACCGTTTCATTATCATCTGAATCCATCACACGCATTTCCAGTTCCCAGTTCCCTTTGAAAGGAAGATAGGCGCCCTCCGCTCGATAGCTGAACTTGGCAAAGCCGTATGATTCCTCTTCTTCCTTATCCTCATAGGCCGTTATCGGCACCGCAATCGGAGCGATTTCTTTGTCATCCAGATAATGAAGAATCATAAGCACCTGCTTCGGTTTCCCCGAATTTTCAGGAAGGAATACTTTGGCAGTGAAAGAGTTGGTTCCTTGGATTTTTGGGGTAATATCCGCAGATACATGGACCTTATCTCCCATTTGATGCCACTGCAGCGGCTCGTTGGCCGGAATTGGCGCTACATAGGTGATAATGCCCACCAACAGCACAATGATCACCATAAGGGTTAGATCCACTCTTACCCATAGGAAGGACTGAGCAGCCTTCTTCTTGCGCATCATGAGACGAATAACAAATGCCGTAAGCACGACAAGAACGACTGCGCCAACTTTCACTAGCAGCAAGATGCCCCACCCGGAGTATAGCAAATAATGCAAATTCGGTAGGAATAATAACACAGATAAAGACCCGGATATCGCGAGCACGACGATGGAAATCAGAGCCATATTCGAAAATTGTCGCATGTACGTGGCAATGTCACTGTTCTTCTGACGCCACTTCGCGTAGAGAAGTGCTAAGCCTCCCACCCACATGGCTGCGCCCACCAAATGAATCCAATCTAGTCCGATCGTCGCCCATACAGGTGAAAAGGAAGCTGCATGGCCGCTAAAGCTTTTGGCCGCAAGCAAGCCTAATGGCCATATCCAGTCTAACCATGCCCATCTACCGATAAGGACGAACCCAAGGAAAGATAGCGCAAGTAGAGTCAGCCAGGATATCCCGATATTCGTCGCGCTAAAAAGCTTCGCTATTTCTTCCACACCGCCGCCGCCTAGTAAATCCTCGATATGCGTAAATATAAGCAGCAGGAGGGCAACGAGTTGAGCACGCTGCAAATTCAGCGTCCATGAAGATAATGATTTTCTTGTTTCTTTGCCGCCATCTGTACCTAGCATTCTTAGCCATATGACCCATCCTGTCAAAGCAAGCAGCAGCAGATACCACAGCCCGCGAGACGCATATTGAAGTAAAACCTTCGTCGTTAGCGGACCTGAACCGTGCTCGTGACTAGCATGGGCTGAAGGAAGATCTAGCGTRTCTTCTTGTGGCGGATTGCCGATCGTCAGAGGATAGCTGCCGCCAACAGGGTGGCCGTCAGCCGAAATGACATGATAACTAATTAAATAAACACCCTCGGTCAGCTTAGGCAGATCAAGGAGCACACCTGTTTGCTCTTTGTTCAAATAAGCTTTATTACTGGTCATTTCGTCGCCTTCATGATTAAAAACCTTGATATAAAAGAGCCCAGCATCCAAGGTTTCATTGAAGGTAATCGCAATCTGGGGCGGAGAGCTTTCCAGCTTAGCGCCCGATTCCGGAATTGCCTGTACCAGTGATGCGTGAGCAGAAGCAGGTTGTGGAGCGACGATTGAGCTTAAGAGCATCATAGATAATATACACAAAAAAACAGCAGGCAAGAACCAAAACCGCTGACGAACATGTTGTTTCTGTTTATACATAGATAAGTTCCTCTAATCCATTATAGGTCTACGCCCGGCAAAACCATCTTCTTTGCCGTGGTAGTAACGGATCTTGTCCTCTCCTTGTTTCCAACAAAGCAATACTTCCTGACCCCCGAACATGGACGGAAAATCCACAAGACCTGTTTCTATATCCTTAAGCTCGATACCCGTTTGCTGAAAATGCTGAATCAGCCCGCGAGCTTCGATTTGCATAAATTCAAGTTCTGCTTCCTGCATAAAAAAAGGATCCTTTTCCGTGTTTGGTTTCTCAGCCAACTCATTTTTCTTCCTGCGAAGCTCTGTGTATTTCTCCTCAAAAGCTCGCTTCAGAATTTGCATTTTCTTTAACTCCTGATCGACAAATGGAAGCATTTCATTCGCTTCTTCTAAGCTAAAATATTTTTTATCAGACATCTCGCACCTCCATGCCTAATTTTAACAAAAAAAGACCGCAACTTCGAATTCTACGCATGAGTATGCGGATGCTCGTGCGAGGCTCCATGCTCATCCACATGCGTCACAGACAACTCGGCATACCCGACACCTTTGAGCACTTGAATCCGCTGCTGTAGCTCTCTCAGCTTCTGTACCTCGCCCCGAACAACTAATATTTCCAAGCACTGTTGATGATTTAAATGAATATGCATCGTTGAAATAATGGCATGGTGATATTCATGCTGCAGTTCCATCAACGTAATGGGCAGATCGCTAATATGATGGTCATAGACCATCACAATGGTTCCAGCAACCATTTCGTCCAACTGCATGCTGCTGGAGGTTAACAACGCTTTGCGTGTTAGATCGCGAATCGCTTCTGAACGATTATTATAGCCCTGGATGGCTATAAGCCGATCATATTGCTCAATTAACGATTGCGGCATAGAGATGCCAAAACGTACAAGCGTTTCTTTCTCCGACATGGGATCACGCTCCTTTCTAACTAACCTTGTCCTCTATACCTTACTCTACCAGAAAGTGGGGGTGTCGCAAAATGTACTGCCCTATTTTATGCGAAAATGATAAGAAACAGCAAAAGAGAGCGGACATAAGCCCAGCTCCCTTACTTGTTAGATAAAGTTCATTAGTTTTTTCACGCGAACTTCCAGCTCAACGAGTGAGAAAGGTTTCGTCATATAGTCATCAGCGCCCATCTGATAGCCTTTGAGCATATCGTCTTCCTTCTTCTTGCCTGAAAGCATAAGCACCTTCATATTCGCATTCGCTGAGCGCTCATCCTTCTTAATCTGATCCAACAAGGAAAATCCGTCGAGCCTAGGCATCATACCATCCAGAATACACGCATGATAGCTCTTCTCCTGCAGCAAGCTGAGCGCCTCTTCGCCATCGGAAGCATGGGTGATGGCAATCGGCAAATGCTCCAAATGAGAAGTCAGAATCGCTCTTAATATCGGATCATCGTCAACGATTAGCAAATTTTTCTTCTCAGGAAGAGGCACCGCTGCCGCTTTGCTTGGGTCGCCCTCTTTCTCTGCTGAAGCGCATAAAACACGATTCCGGCCTTGTTGTTTGGCTTGATACATCGCTTCGTCTGCTTTAGAAACCCAATCCGCTACGGACAACCCTTCCTGCCACTCGGCAACCCCTGCGGAGAATGTGATGGAGAAAGGTTTCCCCTCATAATGGGCAACCGGATTAGAGCTAATGATATGCAGGATGTTCTGCATCGTTGAATGAGCCTGCTCCAAGGAGGTATTCGGAAGAGCAATCACGAACTCTTCACCGCCAAAACGGGCTAGTAAATCCGTTGAACGCAGATTGGTTTGCAGAAGATGAGCCAAGCCTTGCAGCACCAAATCTCCCACGTGGTGACCATACGTGTCGTTGATTCTTTTGAAATAATCAATATCAATAAAAACTAGCGAGATCGGCGCGGGATAGCGCTCAATACGCTGCAGTTCCATGCCAATCTGAAGGTCAAAATATCGCCGATTGAACACACCTGTAAGCGGATCGCGGAAGGCCAGCTGCTCGAAATTTTTCGTCCTTTTGAGCAAAGCATAGATCCTAGCGGCTAATTCTTCATACTGAAAGGGCTTCGTCACATAATCGTCAGCCCCTAGATGAAAGCAGCGTACTTTGTCGTTCAAATCGTTGCGTCCTGACAAAACAATGAGAGGCAGCCATTTCAACGTTGGATCTTCTTTGAGAAATTCAAACAACTCATACCCCGATTGCGGATGCATCATGAGATCTAGAGTCACAAGATCATAAGTATGCGTACGCAATAGTTTAATAGCGGACTCTACATCGGATGCCTCATCGACAATACAATCATCAAGCTGAAGGCGCCGGGTCAAATACGAACGCAGCACCTCGTCATCATCGACAAGCAGCAAGCGACTCTTCAACGTTCGAAGCATGGAACCTCCGGTAGGATCCTTCTGCTCGTCCATTTGGATCTCCGTCAGGCCGATATCGTATTCCATGTTCATGTCACGAAGGAGTCTGAGGCTCATCTCTGCGTTTTCTTGAACCGGGTTCGTTGATGTAAAAGAAGTATCCTGCTCCTCATCGATGGTTTGCGTCCATTCCCATAGGCGCACCAAATCCTCCGCAAGTCTGCCAATCCTGTCGTATCCAAAAATCGGCGCACTGCCCTTCAGCGTATGGATAATACGATAGAACCGATTCAAGTCCTCTACTGTCGGCACAGCGCGAATGGCACCTAGATGAGCTTCAAGCTCCTTCAGCTGCTTTTCAAACTCACGAATGAACAGTTTTCTGCCTTGTTTCAGAATTCTTGCATCTTTATCCGATTCTGACCTGGAGCTCTGGGGCTCTAGATTCGTATTATTCATGACGGACAATCACCCTTTTTACAAAATAAAATTAATCTCTATAGGTTTCGAATCAATTCTCTAATAAATGTCCGACAGTATCTAGCAATTGAAGCGGGCTGAATGGTTTAACAATATAGGTCGTGACGCCGGCAGCTTTGGCTTTCTCTTTATCCTTGTCCAAGGCTTTCGCTGTTAAAAGAATAACAGGTAGCTCTCGGTTAGCGTTATCGCTCTGACGAAGCCACTCGCATACCTCAACACCCGTGCGTTCTGGCATCATATAATCAAGAATAACCAGATCAAACGATTCCTTCTGAAGCTGTTCAATGGCTTGTTGACCGTCTTCCACTTCCGTGATTTCATATCCTTCATCCGATAACGTTTCTGTAAGCAGAAAGCGGAGTGCAAGCTCGTCGTCCGCCAGCAATATTTTATAAACAGACATAATGGTCTCCTCTATTAAAATATGACTTTAATTATAACATCATGCTCATAGGCAAGATAGGAATTTGTCGAAAAAAGTCAAAAAATATTACTTGCTTCTTGCAGCGTCATATTCTTTCCATGATGAGCCTTGAATTGCTTTAAGACCCGCCACCGAAGGGTAAATGTAAACCCAACCTTCACGCTGCCCATTCACATCTCGGATCCAAACGCGGTCATATTCATTATTGGAGGCGCCAGGACCATAATAACCTTCCAGGACATCCATCGCTTGCAAACCTTCTTCCGTCACTTCCAACCATTCTCCAACAACGTGCTGCTCAGCCTTGCCATCCGTCAGCAAGAGCGCAGGGTAAGGTCCAACATCAAATAAACGACCAGAAATCGTGCCCGATTGCACAGATTGCACAAAAGGAGCAGCTACGAAGTGGTTACTCTCTCCAACAAGCAATGTGCCGTAGACGAATATAGATACCATGAAAACTCCTCCTGTCGAATTATGTAATTGCCATATGCATTTTAAATTCGCTAGCTATCTCCCTGATCCCTTTTCGAAACATCCAACCTTTTACAATTCGACACAAAGAAAAAAAGCAACATCGCAATGGATGCTGCTTCTATGCTTGATTAGCTGTTAATTCGCGCGTTTTCACAATAATTTTGCGGATGCTGTCTTCCGATAGATGAAAGACCTTAATTAACTCCATCACCGTGGAGCCTGTTTGGTACAACCGGAAAATTTCTTGATTTCTACGCTCGATAATAATGCGTGTTCCGTTATTTTCTCCCCATCCAGCGCGTTTCTGCTCTTTCTTAGGGATATATACGATTTCACCTTGGATATATTCTTGTAATTGTTTTAATAGGTTAGGGGGAAGAACGTCTTTCCCGTTCTTGTAACTCATGGATGAAAACCTCCTCAAATTGTCGCAAAGATTAAACTTTGTTCGGATTTGCAGAGAGTAATCTCATCGCCCCTAAACCTCATACCATTCTTATCAAAATGGAATAAAAAAAACACGACCATAATCGTGCCTGTCGGTTGTATATGCAATTATACAAATTCAGGTGAACGGTTATTCCACGAATGATATTCAGTTAGGAGACGATTACCTCTGCGGCGGCCGCAACACTCATCGCTACTGTCATTGTCATTGTGTTCATTAAAAAACACTCCTTTCACCTAATAGTTGGATTATATTACATGGGTTGGAGAGCAAAGCCTCTCCTGTGTTGCCTGTGTGTTCACTTCGTGTTCACAATTCTCATTATATGTAAAAAGCTTCTCGCTGTCTACTCGTAAGTTAAGAATATGCGGGAGCCCATAGGGCCCCCGGTTGTAACGATGACCTCTGCTTACGCAGAGATCACCTCCGCTTTTGTTGTAATCACCTTGATCACTCCTTTCCGAAGTTATTAGCTGGCCGGCTACTTCTCTATTTACTCATAATGGTTGCCCATTCTCAAGTGAAAGAATCATTATAAGGATTCTTTCCTAGGTATGAGTTGTGGGGAGTGCGTATGATGTCGCTAACGGACTCGGTAGCCGCTAGTTTGGATTTTAGTAAGAAGAATGGGAAATAACGGACTGTATGGCCGTTATCTGCTGATTTCTGGAAGGGAAATGGGACTTTTCAGACAGATAGGGTCATCTGAGTCCGTTAGATCCTATTTCCAGCCTGGAAGGGGCAGATAGCGGCATCTCTGTCCGTTAGGTTGGGGACAGGGGCATTGGGGGCAAGGCGCTAAGAGCAAGGGCGCTAGGGGCAAGGGCATAGGGCATCGGGCAAGGGCATAGAGTAAGGGCATTGGGCAAGGGCATAGGGTAAGGGCATTGGGCATCGGGCAAGGGCATCGGGTAAGGGCATCGGGTAAGGGCACAGGGTAAGGGCACAGTGCGCTGGGGTCAATGCCCCAGCGCCATAACCGCGATGCCGCTGTGGTTCAGCAGCGCGCGGATATCGCGCGCAAACTCCACGGCGTGTGCACCATCGCCGTGGATACAGATCGTGTCCGCGCGCATGCTCAGATCCTCTCCCTCCTGGGAGAGGACCTTCCCCTCGCGGACGAGGCGCACGACCTGCGCCGCTGCATCCGCGGCGCTCTCCAGCAGCGCCCCGGGCTGATCCCGGGGCGTCAGCGTGCCGTCCCGCCGGTAGGTGCGGTCCGCGAAAGCTTCGCTCGCGGTTCGCAGCCCCGCGGCGGCACCCGCCCGCAGCAGCTCGCTGCCGGGCGGTCCGAGCAGCGTCAGCTCCGCGCTGACGCTGAGTGTCGCAGCCGCAATGGCCGCGGCGAGATCATGGCGCTTCGCCGCCATGTGATAGAGCGCGCCATGCGGCTTGACGTGCTGCAGGCGCCCGCCTTCGGCGTGGACAAACGCCTGCAGCGCCCCGAGCTGATACAACGTCAGCTCGTAAGCCTCAGCCGGCGTGATGGCTATCTCGCGCCGGCCGAAGCCCTGTAGATCGGGAAGGCCCGGATGGGCCCCGATCGCAACGCCTTTGCGCAAGCACAGCTTCACGGTGCTGCGCATGGTGGCTGGATCGCCTGCGTGGAACCCGCAGGCGATGTTGGCGGAGCTGACGAAGTCCAACAGCTCCTCGTCGCGGCCGAGGCGATAAGCGCCGAAGCCTTCGCCCATATCACAATTCAAATCTATACGCAGCGCGTTCACACTCCCATCACCTTCCGTAACTCCAATAGTCTCTTACCTGTTCATTGCTCATTGCTCATTGCTCATTGCTCTTTGCTCTCTACTCTCTGCATCATTGCTCCCTGCACTCTGCACTCTGCTCATTGCTCCCTGCTCTCTGCTCATTGCTCGTCTCACTGCTCTCGTCTCCCTGCTAATTGCTCTCTGCTCTCTGCTCTCTGCTCATTGCTCTCTGCTCTCTGCTACCTGATCCCTGATCCCTGATCCCTGCTCATTGCTCCCTGCTCTCGTCTCTTCTCACCCAATCATCCACGATCCTTAAACCAAGCCTGCACACCAGCTTCCAGCAGCCGCATATCCATAGCCTGCAGCAAAAGCTGCTCCTGGGCCTCCCTAAGGCTGACCTCACGAAAACGCAGCTTGCCTCCAGGCTTCACTTGAGCAATTAGCGGCAGGTGAGCCGTGATGACATGGGCAATTCGCGGATAGCCGCCTGTTGTCTGACAATCAGAAAGCAAAAGAATGGGCTGACCACTCGGTGGCACCTGAATTGTCCCTGGAACAACGGCTTCCGAGATCATTTCGTGGGACATACCGCGTTTCAACGGAAGAGGCTTTCCTTCCAGTCGGTACCCCATCCGGTCCGATTGTGGTGTGACTGTAAAGCTTCGAGTCAAGAATTTCGCTTTGACCGATTTCGCAAAATGGTCCGCTTCCTTGCCCCATACAATGCCCACAACCGGGTTGTCTTCATAATTCGGACGAATAAACGGAGTAACGGCACCTGAAAGGGGCAGATTGTTAATGTTCGCTGCTACTTTGCTGGCGTTGCTCAGCTTCAGTTCATCTGCCGCTTGAAGCGCTCTGCCTTCATGACCGCCAATCCCAGCTCGCAGATAAGTGCTTGAACTACCCATGCTGATATTTGCTGCAAAACCCCCATGCACGGCTAAATAAGCTCTACAGCCCTTCACCGCATAGCGGAAGTTCAGCTGCTCCCCTTTTCGAATGAGAAAAGATCGCCACAACGGCACTCTCCTGCCCTCCACATCGGCCTCCAGATCAGCTCCACAGAGGGCTACCAGCATATCCAACTGTGCGATCATGCTCGGTCCGTTCAGCGTTATTTCTAAGACAGCAGCATCCTCCGTATTCCCTACAAGAATGTTAGCAGCTTGGTGGGCAAAAGCGTCCATAGGACCCGATGTTATCACACCATATTTGCGGTAGCCATAACGCCCTTGATCCTGCAGGATCGATAGCATTCCCGGCTTGATGATTTTAAAGCCCATATCCGGCCGAGGCACCGATTTTCTTGGCGTAACCAGCCGCTCATCCATTCCGCCCAAATACGGGAAACCTGGCGCAAAACCAATCATATACACTGGATAGATTTGTGCAGTATGCAAGGCGACAATCTCTGCCTCCGTCAGTCTGTGATAAGCCGCTACTTCCGCAAGATCAGGACCAAACTCCCCACCGTAACAAACAGGGATTTCGATATGCTCTTCGGTATGAGTGGACTGTTTCTCATTGTCGAATTCAAATCCGTCTAAGCACCGCCTAATATGTTGAAGAACTTTGTCGCAAGGAAGCAAATAGTTCTCTCCAGCAGGATGCTCGTGTTTACGGTGAACCTCCGCTTCCGAGAAATGCTGATATACCGCGACCGGATCATAATAAATCGTGATTGACGTATAAGCGGACACCATTTCTATAAAACCTGCGAAAGGATGCTTCTCCAGATAAGCTGTCACTTGCCGTACCAAATCAAGAGTGGAGAGCTCGATGCTCGTGCCAAGCGTAAGTACGATTGCCGAATCTCCAAGGTGATGCCATTCGTAATGGAGCCTCGTCATGCAAACTTCTGCTTTTTCAACCAATTTGCGCAAAGTTCAGGCCACATATAAGCTTCGTCATGTTCAGTTGCCATACCAATACCATGCCGTCCACTCTCAAATACATGCAGATCGTATGGCACTTTATGACGGCTAAGCGCTCCAGCAAAAAGCAAGCTGTTCTCTACGGGAACGGCAGCATCGTCTGCGGTGTGCCAGAGAAAAGTCGGTGGTGTATCAGTCGACACTTGTTTCTCTGTGGATAACAGGGTAACCAGCTGTTCATCTGGTGCCTCACCTAACAAATTCTTTTTGGAACCCACATGTCCATACTCGTACAAGGAAATAACTGGATAACAAAGAATTAAAGCATCCGGACGGCTGCTTTGTCTCTCGATAGGGTCCACTGCGTCTTGGCTCCCAGTATCGAATAGTGTACCCGCTGAGGAAGCCAGATGCCCGCCTGCAGAGAAACCAAGTATGCCTAGCCGATTCGGATCAACGCTCCATTCCTGTGCATGGTGTCTTACCGTTCGAATCGCTCTTTGGGCATCTTGGAGCGGGATTGGATGTTCATATGGAGCTACCCGATAGTTTAAAACAAMGGCTGAAATCCCTAGTCCATTGAGCCATTCTGCGACAGGCTCGCCTTCATGGGGCGCGCGCCTACCGTAGCCGCCTCCGGGACATACGATAACGGCAGAGCTCAAGCCTTCGCTTGCTACAGGATACAAGGTCAAGCTCGGACATCCTTGGTTTTCCTCACCGATGCTATCCTTGGATGCTCCGGGCCATAATTCAATTGTGGTTGCGGTGTTCACTCAAGAAACCTCCTTCATTTAGTTGCTATGCTAATCATATCGAATCCCCCCTAGTTCGCATAGGTAGGATTTTACAAAAATTCGATTCTTACGTGAAAAGGGATCTACAGGCCGCTATTTGAGCTTAACCACCTGATTTCCGGGGTCTTGTGGATCTACAGTACCTTATTTGCCCTCAGATCGATGCAATTCGCCCCTACTCGGTTAAATAGAGGATCATAGTTCCCCCTGCTTGCTATTGTATCGATTTGCTGCAAAATAAGGGATCACAGTTCCCCTGGGCACGATTTCGCCTAATTATCTATCAAAAAAAAGACGGCACAGGATTAACCCTGCACCGCCCTATCTTGTCATTTCCGCTCAATATCCCAGATGACTTCCCAATTCTCATTCACACTAGCTTCAATCGTTCCTCGCTCCATAATATATCCGGCAAGCAGCTCCGCGACATCCGTCGGAATATCCTTAATGACCGGTTTATCCTGGAACATGGCGTAATTGCCTCCGCCTGCTGCCCTGTAATTATTCATGACTACATCGTAAGAGGCGTCAAGGTCCAGCGGCTTCCCATCATAATCGAGCTGTACGACTCGCTCGCCAATTGGACGGGAAA
>NZ_JBFTQB010000100.1:0-12288 GCF_056398785.1 Paenibacillus sp. 01T422
GGTTTCACCCAAAGCCATCGTTATTTTTACGGCTCACTGGGAAACTGAAGTCCTTACTATCTCCTCAACCGATGATGTCTATGATACCATCTATGATTTTGGCGGTTTTCCGAAGGAGCTATTCCAAATCAAGTACCCGGCAAAAGGCAGCAAAGCGATTGCCACTCAACTGGCCGAGCGCTTCCAAGCCAAAGGCATCCAAGTGAACTTGGACGCCCAGCGCGGACTGGATCACGGCTCTTGGGTGCCTCTGCTGCGCATGTTCCCTACACCCGTCTGCCCGGTGATCCAAGTGTCCGTGAATCCCTACTTGCCGCCAGCCGAGCAGTATCGCATTGGGGAAGCGCTGCGCGGCCTCGATCAGGAGGATATCCTGATCATCGGAAGCGGCGCCACCGTGCACAACCTACGCGCGCTCAACTGGGAAGCCACGGAGCCGGATGCTTGGGCGGTCGCTTTTGACGAGTGGCTCGTGCAGAACATGGAAGCCCAGAACCTGAATGCGTTATTCAATTACGCTGCCGAAGCCCCTAATGCGCGCATGGCTGTGCCGCGGCCAGAGCACTTCATCCCGCTCTATATCGCAATGGGCAGCGGTGACCCGGCTCGTACGCCTCAAGTTATTCACCGAAGCTATGAAGTCGGCTCGCTGAGTTATCTGTCTGTATCCTTTTAACAAGAGTAGACAAAAAGAGACCCACAGCAACGGGCTGCGGGTCTTAAGTATATATATATATTAAAAGGGGGTCGAATTTCATTATAGGTCGCGAACCTTAATCCCAGATGAAAACAAGATTGCATTTCGATTACAAATGATGGTTATTTTGTTTACAAGCTGTTAGTTATCTTTGACCGGAATGTAGATGTCGATCTGAATCTGATCATGCTTATCGGAATGGCATCGCTCATCATACCACTCAAACTCCACGCCACCTGCATGCTCCAGGCCTGAATGAGGGAACCATTCCGCAAAGATAGACTTCCACGTGCTTTGAATTGATGCCACGAATTGATCTGGCGTAACTTTTGGCGTCGTAAATACAGCATATTTGGCCTCAGGAAACTCGCGGCATACCAAGTCAGCAGGCACACCCTCGAAGCTTGTAGCTTCCATCCCAATCAGATACGTTAATTCCCCAGTCTCCATATTAAAATCCGTACAAAGGCCAAGCTCCACCGGCGAATCCGTGTGAACGCGATTACCTATGCGGCTTCCCTTATTCTCTTGCAGATAGGTGTTCCAAAAAACTGGAATGTCTCGGTGATTCTGCCCATCCTTGCAGGTCGTCTTCAGTTCGTACCCAATTAGCTTAAAAGCCGCTTTCGTTCTCAATTGATAGTCCATGCGTATGCCTCCTAAATAGGGATTGGGATTTAATTTCCTTTGCAGCACATTCGCTTTGGCATATAACGGTGTCACAATACCTTGCTTCCGATAGGCGAGTGGCGTTCGCTCAAACACCTTTTTAATTGCTATCCACAGTGTACGTGATTGAACGTCTCGCTTCTTGATCTTTCTTGCTAAAGACTATTTCCAGCTGCCTCTTGAGGCAACAGAATAGGTCGTGTACTGGTTGTTCCCCTTGATTTCCAAACAATTGAGTTGAAAGCCGTATGGGCAGCCGCCATCGATCCCGATTTTGTCGCGGTCAAACCACACATCCGCTTTGCCATGAATATCTTTGGCTGGGGTGTGGCCGAAAACGACCGTTTTTTTCACAACTGTTGGCTGCTGAACAAAGGGGGCACGAATCCACAAAAAGTCGCGTTCCGGCTGTGTTTTCCAGTCAACGAATGCGGGATTCAGCCCGGCGTGCACGTAAATATGCCCCTCATCCTCGTAATAAAGCGGAAGGTTGTTTAAAAAGGTTATGTGATCCAGGCATTTGCCCAAAATCCGCTCTTTGGATTGCTTGATATCCAGATTGGCCTGACCGCAGAAGCTCTGGAAGGTTTGGATCCCGCCATGTTCGAAAAACTTCATCTCCGTCAATGGATCTACTTCGCTCAGCACTTCTACGAACCGCTGATCATGATTGCCTTTGAGCGCAATGGCTCCCTCTTCACGCACTAGGCGCATGACATATTCTACCGTTCCCCGACTGTCTGGACCGCGGTCCACATAGTCTCCCAGCAGGACAAGTTGGTCTTCCTCAGCATTGAAATTGACTTTAACTAGTAATTGTTTGAATTCCTCCAAGCAACCATGTATATCGCTTACGACTAACGTTCTTTTCATCTACTGTACCCCCTGATGTCATGCTTCATTCCCTATGAATCTCTCTAGTATTCTATTTTATTATAGTGATTACCTGTCTGAGACGGTGAAGAT
This sequence comes from Paenibacillus sp. 01T422, assembly GCF_056398785.1. NCBI lineage: Bacteria > Bacillati > Bacillota > Bacilli > Caryophanales > Paenibacillaceae > Paenibacillus > Paenibacillus sp. 01T422. Next base: position 2,333 of record NZ_JBFTQB010000100.1, read on the forward strand.
GTCAAAAAGCAGACCATTTGATCGTTGGTCGCCGACCATCTGTACGTTTCATTGGACGAATTCCAATGGGAACATGCTTTTGAGGGAGACTCCTGTCTCTTCGTTGGATGAAATCCAATAGCGTCCAGTCAAATCGGGTGATTTGGCACCGAATTCACCCAGTGCATTGGAATTTGTCCAATGTAATGGACATTCTCGCCCTCAAACTGGCCTTTCTATTGGATTTCATCCAATGAAAAATCAGTTGCCATATTGCAGCTAACCACAAGCATGCCTTGAACCGTAAAAAAAAGACGCCCTCGCGGGCGCCTTTCTAGTTCATAAATTGCAGCTTCTGCAGCAATCTTTTCAGCATAACAGCTGCTTCCCCGCGGGTCGCAGATGCGCCTGGCGCAAACGTTGTATCCGTTACACCGTTCACAATACCTGTGCTAGCCGCCTCGGCGACAGCTTCTTTAGCCCATTCATGAATAGCAGGGCTGTCGCTAAACTTAGCTAGCCCAGCGAGATCCATAGCCGCAGGCTGCTGCCCTGCAAACTTCATGGCACGTGTGATCATGACAGCCATCTGCTCCCTCGTGATTCGCTCACCGGGTCCGAATGAGCCATCTTCAAAGCCCTCAATCAAGCCAGCCTTGGCCGATGCGCCAACCGCCCCTGCGAACCAGCTGTTCGCCGGAACATCCGAGAACGTGCTCGCGCCCGCTTCATTCAACCCGAGAGCGCGAACGAGCAGTGCTGCAAATTCAGCGCGCGTAATGGAGACATCCGGCGCGAAGGTATGAGCAGCCACACCTTTTAGCACGAATTTGGAAGCCAGCAGCTCCACATCAGCTCGGGCCCAATGACCAGCCAGATCCTCAAAGGTCTGATTAGAGGAGACGACGGCATACAAACTGTTACCCGTACGTTTCATCGTGACTTCGGTTTGGCCGTTAACGACGTTAAAGATCGCCGGAACGAATGTCCATTCCCCAGTCGCCGGGTTCAGCCATACGGCCGACACTTGATTTGCGTTAACGGCTGATACTAAGGTCAGCACTCGGGTGACATAGGTACTCCCGAAATCGGTGACAGCCAACTTCTTGCCGTTGCCCTCAGCAACGATGATGAACTCTACAGGCGCGGCTAGCAGCGTGACGCCCGCTTCTTTCATTTTTGCCGTTATTTGATCAGCAGCGGCACCAGTTACCTGCTCAATGGAAATGTTGATTTTTACATTCCCGGCATCAGTTCCCAAGCTCGCAGCTAAAGCTACTACATCTAATGCTTTGAGAGGCAAGTTGTAAGTTACGCTGCCCGCTCTAATCGAAAGCTCTGCGTTCGGCGTCGCTGTCGCTCCGGCGCTTATCGCGTTTGCCGGCACTTCCACTGCAGCTGCAGCATCCGTGCCTTTTACTTCAACAATAATCGTATTCTCATTCGATTTCTTAAGAAGCTCGATCGCCTTATTAAATTGATCAGCTACAATTGAAATTGTAGTTACTTTTTTCCCATCTACCGTCGCAACAGCGGGCACTCCTATTATTTCTACACCGCTCGATACCTCTTTCACCGTACTGCTAGGAGCTGTGTTACCAGGTACTGAACCGCCCCCTGAATCCGACCGTGATGGATGGCTCGGACTAACCAGCTTCAGGAAGTTGCCCCAGATGATATTGCCTTCGACATCCCTTTGATACGGAAGTGTAGGAACCAGACTTGCAAAGTTAGCATCCGTTAGCTGCGTACCGGATTTGTTCATACTTTTGGTACCATCGAACAGATAGTTGGTATCAGAATTCAAGGCTGCCGGATAATTATCTTTGGCGTTGTAATTCTTTTGGTAAGAAATGAAGCCATCGATATGAAAATCAGTCTGAATGCCCGTATACGTCGTAAAGTTCAGATTTCCCTTGGCATTGTTATAAGCAATATTTCCACTTTCCGCCCGCACCCCCGGATTGCTATTGCTCGCGAACCCATATGCGCCATTGCCAAATGCCAGGCTGTTTCGAATGATATGCGGCACATGGATGCCTTCTCCGCCGAGTTTAAAGCCGTTTTTATCACCCGCACCTATCGTGCCATTCGTAAGCGTACCATTGTTGTAAGCAATGCTGTTCTCGATCACAACTGAACCAATCGCCCCTGTCCCTGATTTCGTGTATAAATCCCAACCATCATCAATGTTGTTATGGGAAATATCACCCCGGAAGACGTTGCCCACACCCGATGTCAATTTCGCAGCAAAACCATCGGCATTGTTATTTGAAGGGTCCGCATTATCATAAGACTCACAATTCAGAATGAGATTGTAGGACGGCCAAAGCGTTTTATCCGAATCGGACTCATCGGTACGGCTAATTTGCAAACCTGTATCGCCATTCTCATAAAATCGGCTTAGCTCCACGATGTTATGGTTTCCGCCAACCGTAAAGCCCTTCGTGTTGCCTGCAGACCTAGTGAAATCAATGCCTTTCACATGCCAGTAATTGGCGCTAAGCACGACACCTTCCGTCTTCTTGTCGAAATCAATAATCGGCTTCGCCCCAGGCGCCGCAACCAAAGATTTCATGGCATCGGCTTTGCCATCATTGCCTTTTTTGATTTCCAGCTTGGCGCTGCGTACATATCTGCCGTCCAGCATGATGATTTTCTGGCCAGCTTTCACGTAATCAACCGCCGTATCGAGATCCAGCGGGCTGTTGATCGTGCCGTCACCGCCTGCAGTCCCCGCTGGTGATACATAGATATCGCCGTTATCCGCATAGGTTTTCATATCGACGGTGAAGTTCTCCACGATTTTGCTGTAACTCGTCAAATATTGTGTATCGTCGGGCACGAATGCCGCGCTAAAGTTGGTATACGTGTTAGCCGTAACCGTTGTATTAAGCACAAGGGGCTGCCCCGCTTGGACTTGTGCATCTTGCGCAAGGGAGTTCGATCCTTGCTTGATTGTCACAACACCGCTGACGTTGGATTTTAGCCCAAACGTATACGCGGTCGTTGAAGTTCTCGTCAGCCCCGTCAAATTCAGATCCGGCTCGACGGCTATTGGAGCAGGTTCCTTTTTAGGCRCATCCGTTTGGGCATCCGTCACCTTCAGATCTATGCTGCTCACTTCGATCGTTGCCAGACGAGCAGTGAAGAAGCCCACATACATTTTATCGCCATCCTGAACCGTCATGATGTCCGGCGCGAAAATCTCCTCAGTCTTATCGGAATTTAATCGACCCGTGAAACCACTATTCGTTTTCGTTAGCGTTAACTTATAGTTGGCTGCCGGATATGTATTCGCAAGCGTTGGTTTAACTGCACTTAGCATCTTGCTCTGGATGCCTTGGCTTCCTGTGCCATTCGGGGCACTTACGCCTGTTCTGACGAACAACTGCGTTCCGTTCTGTTTCGTTGTGCCGCCGCTATATCCGCCTACGGCAGCTATGTTGGAAGCAAATACGGCGGAGTCCCCAGCCGCCCCGATCGCATCTCGAGCCATGATGCCGAAGGATTCCTGGCCGTCATACGGATCCTTGGCATACGCAGCAACTTTAATATCTGCGGATAGTTCAAAGTTATCTTTGACCGCATCCAGCTCCGTATAATAAAAGCTAATCCCGTCGTGATCGCCTGTCACTTTACCGCCGCCTTCTAAAGCGACAAGCGTAGCGGATTTCCCAGGCTCAACGACCGTAACCGTGTTGTTCGTATTGGATGTGGATTGGCCGAAGCGAATTGTTTTCCACACGTGCTCCCTAGGTTCAACCACGGACACTTGCAGGATGGTAGACGGAATTGCTGTATTTACAGGTTGGATTGTAATCGGATATACGGCTGCTTTGGTGCTGTTGAATGCTGAGGTATCCAGCGTATAATCGCCAGCATTCAGCAGTTCTGTGTCTCCGCTATCATAAACGGCCTTCACTTCTAAGCCCACTGGATCAAAAGACTCGCCAATCGCATAAGTTGTTTTCGGATATTCGGTTACTTGGCTTCCTGTAATCCTTTTCTGCTTTACGATGATTGGGAACTTGACTGTCTTATCGAGCTCGGGCACATTTTTATAAGTTACCGTAATCTCTTTCGTACCCGCCGTCGACATATCTGGCGCTGAAAGTGTATAGTCGCTTCTCAGTAGTCTAACGGTTGAAGCATCGCTGTACTTCGCCACTACAACCAAGCCAGCTGGATCGAAATTTTTGCCAACGAAAAACTCCGTTTTCTGCGGCATCTGTTTGATGTCTAAGCCCGTCAACTGGGCGTTAGTCACATGAACATCGAACGTTGCATAAGTAGTTGATGTCACTGTGGATCTAACCGTAACGGTATGAGTTCCCGGTGTATTCGTGAATTTATAAGTTGCGTTCGATACGGTTGCCGCTGCCGGCGGAAGGGAGAATGTATATTGCGAGTTGGCCAGTTCGGACCAAACGTCGCCACCGTTGAATTGCCCCAGCACCGTCAAGCCTTGAGGATCGAAACTCTCCTCCGGGTAGTAGTCGGTTTTGGCCGGCTTGTAGCGGATGTCCATGGCAGTGACGACTAAGTCCTTCATGTTTAAAGGAATGGTTGCCGTCTGACCGTTGAAATGGATCGTAATGGGATGCGTTCCGGCTGTGGTATTGTCAAATCCAGTAACGAGGTAATCGCTAGTCGAAAGCACTTCTTCATGAAGGTCAGGATACACAGCTATGACTTTCAAACCGGTAAGATCAAGGTTGTCACTCACGAAGTAGTCGGTTTTAACTGACGTAGTGTCTAGCTTAAGCTTACTTGGTGATCTTGTGTCTTTCTTGAAGCTGACGTCGCTGAAGGTGACCGCTGTGTTCCTTGCTGCATAGAGCCCTGCATACGCAAAGTTTCCAGTGCTATTATCTATCACCTGTGTTTGATTGCCCACTTTAAGCAAGTATACGCCGCCAATTTTTTTGATACTCAACGGGTAACTGACACCTGCACCGGGGTTAGCTGCCTCACTGAATTCATATCCTGTTTTCACTTGTGATTGAGCGGCATTTTTGTAGAAACCTATCATTTTTAGATCAAGTGCTCCAACGGCTACATATTCTCCAGTGAATACCGGGCCAGGTGATGCTCCTTGATTTTGATTCATTAAAATATTACTTCTCAGCATAATGCCGAAGGAAGATTGCTTTCTGTTGCTTTCGCTTTCAGCGGGATTCGTAAACGTATCTACTTTGACTGTTGCCGAAAGTTCGAAGTTGTCATTGGCGGAAACTTCCTGGAAATAGTAGGCCAAGCCTTCACTACTTCCGGAAATTTTCCCTTTATTACTTTTGTCCACTTTAGCCGTAGTAATGGCAACCGTTTGGTCTGCATTCTCCGTAATACCAAAGTTTGTTGCTGTTGGAGTACCGCCAATATCCCCAAACACACTTCCCTGCCATTGACTCTCGGCTGGAATCGAAATCATTTCTGCCGGCGGATCCGCAGCCAACGCCACCGGAAGCATCGAAAACATCAAAACCACAGACATTAATAGCGAAATCATACGTCGTTTCTTCAAGTCACATTTCCCCTTTTATCTAATAATTAAAATGTATGCGTTTACATTGCGCAGCGAAAGAAACAGACGCTTAACAGGAGATGCTCTGTTCTTACGTCTGCTTCTCTTAGATGCCTTATACAGTCTGCTTAACGAGAGACTCTACTTCTACACAAGCCATTACAAAAGCCCCTACGCCATGCAGGTCATTCTCGCTAGTTGGACGTGTTACGTAGTTTTCATAATCCCCCGCTGACGTTCCGATGCAGATTAAAGGTAGAATTACCCGCTCCTGCTCATCGAATTTCAACGTACGGATCAAGCCTTCATAGCCCTTCACTGCAGCAGCCGCGCACTCCCCGCCTACAACGCCGTGCTTAACCGCCTTGGCAATGGTATAGACGAACAGACTTGTACAGGACGACTCCAACCAATTGTCAGGTTGATCGCCTTTGTCAACAACTTGATACCACAGTCCGCTCTCCGCATCCTGATAACGAATCAAGGCATGAACGAATTCACGTAAGGAGTCCACTAAGGCCCCGCGCCCTGGCTCTTCCGCAGGCAGCTCATCCAGGAACTGCGCAATGGCTAGACCGTACCAGCCAAGCGAACGACCCCAGAATTCCGGTGAACAGCCTGTTTCGGCATTTGCCCAAGGCATCTTGCGACTCTCGTCCCAAGCATGGTAGAGCAGCCCTGTTGCGTCGTCTTTCATGTATTTGCGCATCAGTTCTTCTTGATGCAGCACAGTAGCGCGCAAGGCGAAATCACCGTATGCGTTCGCATATTTCAGCGAGAATACACCCGCCATATACAAACCGTCGAGCCACATGTTATAGGCATACTTGTCTTTGTGCCAGTACCCGCCTTCTGACGTCAGGTTGATCGTGTTAAGCAAGTTTCTTAGCTTATCGGCAGCGATCCGGTATTTGGCGCGTCCCGTCTTCGCCTCCAAACGGAACAACAAAAGTCCAGCCTGCACCGCATCCAGCTCATCGCGAGCAAAGTAGAGATTGCCGTTATCATCAATCAGACCATCTACATAAGCCTGAATATAGGCATCATAACGATCGTCCTTGTCAGCTTCCCAAAGCATTTCCATCCCGCATAAAAACACACCTTGATGATAATGCCAACGCCCGGCAGGCGGCAGCTCCATCGGTGTATACTGGCTCATAATGGAATCACAGGCAGCTCGCGCCCATTCCATAGGTGATTTTGCATACCGATCAATCATAGTAATTTTCCCTCTCTATTCTATATGGATTTATGGATTCCCAGCCAACTGGTGGCAAACGGAGCGGATTAGCAGCGCTTGTGTCCCTGCATTCATGTCGCCCTCGACCTCGCCGCCGCCAATGTGGACGGCCTTCGGCATGTCAGGGTAGTCCTCGCCCTGCTTGACCTGAGCGACGTTAGGCGCTGTTGGAGAATGAGCAAGCTCACGGGAGAAACCACCGTCAGCGCGAAGCAGTTTCCGCATATTAGCTAGCGTAATCTGGATGATTTCGCGCAGCTCCTCCTCTGGGATCGACAGCTTCATATACGAAAGCAAGTGAATCGGATTACGGATGTAACACATATCCGCTGCTTCCTCCTGCCTTAGCGCAGTGAGGATGCTCTGGTAAATGCGATCTTCGCGTGGCAGCGGAACTCCGAAGTGATCATAAAAAATGTGCAGCTTGAACGTCCCCGATATCCGCACATAATAAGATCCTTCGCCCCATAGCCCGGTTTGCGGGTCCTGCTGTTCTGCAAAGAAGTCAAAAGCCGTGTTCGCGTAGACAGCCCTACGCTCCTGCGGCTCTACCTGCCGCACATACACGCTGGAGGTGGACAGACGGTCGCAGCCCCGCCAGCTGTTCACGAGCGGCACCGACTGCAGCCATGCCAGATAGCTTTGCGGCGAATCCATATAAGCCGGTGCTTGCTTCGCCTCATAAGGCAGCGGGTACAGGGGCTGCCCGCCGAGTTTCGTTAGCGCGTTGCGGCTGTAGGAGATGGCCCTCGCCACCATCACTTCATCTTCGCGCATGAGCGGATTCGCATCATAGAAATAACCCGACACAGGGTCCTGCCTTCTCTGGAAGAAGCGTGTAATTCCCCGCTTCATCTCCTCCGGCAGGCCGCTTAGTAAGCCGAAGCGCTCAATAATATTGAGCGCTTGCGCTGTTGATTCAATGTCTGGGACACCACCACTACCGGGCAGCTGCTTAGAACTATTGGCGTAATAGAATCCGCCGCTTTCCGCGTCGTACTGCCCCCACAGCCAGTCATGAAACCCGGCAAACAAACCGTCCATGTCCGCAAGCAGCTCGCGGATTTCTTCGATATGCTTAGGCATCTGCATGTTTGGATTCCTTTCTTTTACCCTTTGATGGAACCGATCATCGCGCCTTTAGCAAAGTGCTTTTGCAAGAACGGATAAACAATCAGGATCGGTAATGTCGCTACGACGATAACCGCCATTTTGATCGACTGGGCCGGAGGAGGTGTCACGCTGTCGAGATCTACACTGTGATCCATTCCACTTGCGAGAACGACAATTTGTCTCAGTAATACTTGAATCGGCCACTTAGCGCTCTCATTCAGATAGAGAATCGCGCTCAGGTAGGTATTCCAATATGTCACGGCATAGAAGAGGGAAATTGTCGCAATCGCCGGCATCGACAAAGGCAATACAATGCGGAACAAAATGCCAAAGTCGCTGCAGCCATCGATTTTCGCTGACTCTTCCAACCCTTCGGGGATGTTTTGGAAGAAATTTTTCAAAATAATCAAGTTAAACGCTGAAACTGCCGACGGCAAGATTAAGGCCATATACGAGTCGATCATCCCTAATTCTTTTACAACCAGGAACGTTGGCACTAAACCGCCGTGGAACAACATCGTGAAAACAACCATGAACATGATCACTTTGCGGCCATCCACATCTCTGCGGGACAAGCCGTATGCCATAAGGGCTGTGATGAACATCGAGATTATCGTTCCGAGCAGTGTCGTCCAGATGGAAACACCCATCGCTTTAAAAATCGTATTCGTCGAAAAAATAAACTTATACGCCTCAATGCTCCAATCCGTCGGAATAATGACGAACTTCTTCGCCGCCATCTCCGCGCTGGTCGTAAAAGATCCCGCCACGACATGTACAAAAGGAATCACTGTGATCAAGCCAATAATCGTTAAGACCAAATAGTTAATGATGCTAAACATTCGCCCAGCTAAAGTTCTATCTTCTACCATGGTGCAGCCCTCCTGCCTTTCTTTGCCTTTCTTAGTACACGCCTTCTTCGCCCATTTTCTTCGCGATCCGGTTGACCATCATCACCAGAACAAGTCCGATGAACGATTTGAACAATCCGATCGCCGCGCTGTAGCTGAATTGGCCTTGTTTTAAACCCGCTGTATATACATAAGTATCAATGATCTCCGCAACATTTCGGTTCATAGAGTTAAGCAGCAAGTACACATGTTCGAAACCGAGTTCGAGAACCGCACCAATTTTCAAAATTAGCAAAACAATAATGACACTGCGCAAAGCTGGAAGCGTAATGTGCCACATTTGGCGCAAACGTCCTGCACCATCCATACGTGCTGCCTCATATAATCCTGGATCAATAGAAGCAATCGCTGCCAGATAAATGATCGTCCCCCAGCCGGCTTCCCGCCAGATGACTTGAAGAATGTACATCGGTCTAAACCATTCCGGAGCCAACAGGAAATTAACTTTCTCAAAGCCAAAATATTCAATAATGTCGTTAATAATCCCCCCGTCCATCGTCAACATAACGAAAGAGATTGAAACGATGATGACCCAGGACATAAAGTGAGGTAAATAGACGATCGTTTGGAACGTTTTCTTGAAAAATTCCCCTCTCACCTCATTCAGCATCAAAGCCATAATGATCGGGATTGGGAAGTAAAACAGGATGTTCATCACAAACAAAATTAACGTATTACTCAAAATATTCAAGAAGTCAGGCTCAGTAAACAACCGCTGAAAATGTTCAAAACCAACCCATTCGCTCCCGCTAACCCCTTTGAAAGGCTTATAGTTCTGGAACGAAATGATCAATCCGTACATCGGGACATATTTAAACACGATAAAATACAAAATACCCGGCAGCAGCATGATATAAATCCATTTATTCCTCCATAGCCGCCTGCCTAGTTCACTGCTCTGTTTCCTTTCCACCACGCTTTGCACAGCATGTACATCCTGCATAATTCTCTTCCTTTCCGGGTGTTTCATAAAAACGAGAAGACTGCTCCTGATGACCAGCAGCCTCCCCGCTTAGAAACCAGTATGATTTCCTTAGTTCCTGTCCACGACTTATTTTTTGTATAGTGCGTTGTATTCTTCGATGATTTTGTTGCCTCCGCGGTTTTTCCAGTCCTCGATGGCTTTATCGAATCCGGCTTTATCAATGCTGCCGTAAATGTATTTGTTCGTTGCATCCTTGATAAC
>NZ_JBFTQB010000101.1:0-11183 GCF_056398785.1 Paenibacillus sp. 01T422
CTCTTACATCAGTCTCGCTGATGAACTTGACGAAAATAAGGGAGTATTATTAAAGGAGATTACATTCGAGGTCAAAGCGAATAAAGATGATTTGGATGTTTTCCCTAACGGAATAATCCCTTGGATCAGTTTAGAATCACCAGAAGATGAATTGACACGATTGAGGAAAAATGGCGAGGTAGTATTAAATTACAAAAGCATTTATTTAGTCGTAGACTACCCATTAAAAAAGCCAAAAGTGTTTGAAATAAATAATTCCAAATTATTAAGATCAGACTTAATCAATCAGATTAGTAAAATATATCATACTGTCTATCAAGAAGAAGAAGATACATCCAGCATTAAAACAATTCCAGAGACGGAGAGAGGTAAACTTAAAAACAGGAATGAAACCAACGGTAAATACGGTATCTGGGGGCATGATCTTCGAGATCTAGATCTTTGTTCAGTCAATGTCGTAAAGAAAAATAATGGAAGAATTTATTTATACCTTTATATTGAATCTTAAAGAAAAATTGCGATTGAAAGACCAATTATCATAACCGCATCGCTCATTAAACTAAAGCAGAACCTTATTTCAACCCCTGAATAACCTCCTCGTACATTCAACTTACCCGTCAAATAGGTCTGATAATTACATAACAAACAATAACCGAATTTTTCTATAGGATTTGGTTTCGAGCACAAACTATAATCAAAGATAGTGGATTACTTTATATCTGGAAAGGCAATCAGCCTTTTTATACGCCTKGTCAGAATTTTGAGCCTCAAGTTGATATGCAAGAATTAAATTTCGGTTTAAAGGGTTTTGGTTTGCAACTGTGATGGTAACGATGATGTTCGCTATGGCGAGTTTATCTTTGCTTCCGCCTGTTATCGTATTCTTTATTTTTCAAAGATATATCGTGGATGGGATAAGCACGACGGGACTCAAAGCCCAAGACGACATCTGTCGTCTGAACTTTTCGGCAGGTAGACAGTTATTGAATAAACAAAAGAACCGTCAATATGACGGTTCCTTTGTTTATTATTCTACTTTCTGCGCGAGACTCATTTCCACACACATGAGAATAAAGGCACCTGCACCGTGCAAATCGTTCTCGCTGGTAGGGCGTGCGATATAGTGGGCGTAGTCTCCGATCCCTGTACCAATGCAGATTTGACCGATGATCACGTTGCCATTCTCATCAAATTTCAGTGTATCAATGACCCCTTGATAGCCTTTCCAGGCATAGGCCAGATACTTAGGATCCAGATAGCCGAATCGCACGGCTTTGGCAATCGCATGAACATACAAGGACGTACAGGAGTTTTCAAGCCAATTATCTATTCGCTCACCTTTGTCGACAACCTGATACCATAAGCCAGTTTCATCATCCTGATATTTCGTCAAGGCGATGAGAAGATCCTGAAGAATGGCTGTCAGCGTGGCTTTATCCTTATGATCTTCTGGGAGGTATTCGAACATTTCCAGCAAAGCAACAGGGTACCAGCCAATTGCCCGTCCCCAGAACTCAGGAGCTAAGCCGGTATCGGGATCCGCCCAAGACGCTGTTTTCGTTTCATCCCAACCATGATACAGCAAGCCAGTGTTAGGATCTTTGGTATGCTTTTCCATCAAAATAGCTTGGAAGGTCATCATGTCAAAATATTCGCTTTCGCCAAATGTCTTGCCGAACTGAACAGCAATGGGTCCAGCCATATATAATCCGTCTAACCACATTTGATTGGGATAATGTTCCTTATGCCAGAACCCGCCGGACGGATTGGTTTTCCATGATTTTATAAGGGGAACAAGCGTATGCAAGGCTTTTTTATATCGTTCATCGCCGCTTTGCTCGAATAGGTTAAAAAGAAGCACGCCTGGCTGAATATCATCCAGTTCATCCGGATTGAACTTCTTGATACTGCCATCTGCGAGAATCTGGCTATCCACCCAACGCTTGATATAATCATAGTATTTATTATTATTGGTTTCCCGCCAGCATTTCTCCATACCGGACAGAAAGACACCTTGATGATAATGGAACCGATCTGGAGGAAGTAATTCCGGCTCAAATTTGAACATTAACGCCTCGCAGGCCTTTTCAGCCCACTCAATGGGAGATCTGGTCTCTTGCTCTGTGATTCTGATTTGACTATTAACTTCTGAAGAACTCATTTGGTTCATTCCTCCTTCTTGTATTTAAGGCAATCATAGCAGAGAAATATGTACATTTTTTGCGATAATGCTCAAAAACTACTTATATCTTGCAAGAAATGTACAGGGGCGTATAATAAATGACAAATTGGTGGAGAGGTGGGCAAGGAATGGGAGATATTCAATTCGATAACAGTGAAGGGACCTTCTCGGTTTCCCACAGGAAAGCGCTAAGTCACAATATGCCGATCAGCCATTTTCACAGTACCTTCGAAATCTTCTATTTGATGTCTGGTAAAAGGGAGTTTTTTATTAAGGACAGGACGATAGTGATCAACGAGGCTGATGTCATCATCATCTCTCCCAATATTCTGCATCGGACGACGAATACGGAAAAGCCCAAGCATGAACGGCTTATCATGAATATCCATGAGACCTATATGGCTTCAGTCAATGGGGCCTATCGGGATATTTTACAACCTCTTTTTGAGAACGAGTATCTTATTGTAAAATGCCCTCTGCAGGACCGGCTTGCTATCGAGGATCTTGCACAACGGATCATACAAGAGATGCAGGAGATGAAACCTGGGTTTGAGATGTATGCGCAAATTCTAGTGCTGCAGCTCCTCATCGTTTGCTGTCGACATGTCAAACAAAATAGCATGGAACCGGTAGAATCACCGAGTCCCATGCATGAAAGAATCTCGGAAGTTGTTAAGTACATCAACAATCATTATACGCAGGAACTGTCACTTCATTTGCTAGCAGAGAGGTTTTACGTTAGCCCTTATTATTTGAGCCGATTTTTTAAAGAAGCGACTGGATTTACGTTTGTGGAGTATTTGAACAGCGTCAGGATTAAGGAAGCAAAGAAGCTTCTGGAGCAATCCAATATGAAGGTTAGCCTGATTGCCAAGAAGGTAGGCTTCGGCAGTGTTACGCATTTTGGCAGAGTGTTCAAGCTAGTCACGGGTTATGTGCCGCTATATTTTAGAAAAGATTAGGATAGCGAGATGAAGTGTTATACGGAGCGTGAAGATGAGTAACCAGAGGTGCAGACCTCTGGTTTTTTAATTTCGGGTATGCAAAGAAGATGAATCCCCATTAAAACTTATAAGATTTAAAAGAATTTCGTGCGATCAAACGATTTCCGGATTCCTGGTTGGTTTATATAAAGATATTGATCTAAGTGGAAAAGATATAGAATTCCACATCCATCCAATTTCTTCTATATTAAAATCGTACCTTAGTGAGGGGCGAATAAATCAAAGAAAGGGTTACGAGTGCATCATCATGTAAGCACTTTCATACAGCGCTGCAACCGTTCTGGGGACATGGAGGTGGTTGAGTATATGGAGAATAAGGTCATAAACCGTTAGCTGTTCGAAGACTAACTCTATGGCCCAAGAGAACAGCGTAGGAGTAAGTTGCATTGCAAGACACGAGGAAACCCTTGTCCTATCGCCTCGGCGATTGCCGAGAGCTATCTTACCATTAGGAGTGATTTGGTTTGGCTTCTATCTTTGATTCGAAAAAAATAAAACTTGCATCACTGATTTTGTCGTTGACCTTCACCTTCGCCAGCAGCGTCTTCGCCGACACTACACCAGCGAATCCTTCTTTGCCCTGGATGAATGCTGCGCTCACACCCGAGGCGCGTTCCGGACTTCTCATTGGCGCGATGACGCTAGACCAGAAGATCCAACAGCTGGCAGGGAGTCCCGGAACGAACCCGGAACTTCCCCAATGTGGAAGTACAATTCGGCACGTTAACGGTATTCCCGAGCTCGGAATTCCGAATTTCCGGATTACCAACGGCCCCGTCGGTCTTGGAGGCGGAGACTGCAACCCTCAGGACAAAGCTACCGCTCTTCCCGTCGCACTCGGTCTTGCAGCTAGTTTCGATACGGACCTCGCGTACTCCTTCGGGAACTTGATGGGTGGCGAGGCGCGTACGCTCGGTTTGCACGAACTTGAAGGACCCGGCATGAATCTCGCACGCGTAGGTGAGGGTGGCCGTAACTTCGAATACATGGGGGAAGATCCCTACCTCGCCGGCATTCTGTCTTCGAGTGAAATCCATGGTATTCAAGATAACAGCGTTATAGCGATGGCGAAGCACTATGCACTCAACGATCAGGAGAAAAATCGCAATTCGGTCAGCGTCAACATCGCCGAGAACGTGCTGCACGAGCTATATCTGCTGCCTTACGAGATGTCGGTCAAGGCTGGGAACGTCGCTTCGATCATGTGCTCGTACAACCGGGTTGGCGGTACCTACGCATGCGAAAACGAGTACCTGCTGAAGACCGTTCTGCGCGACATGTGGGGCTTCAAAGGATATGTTCAGTCCGATTTCGGAGCCACACATTCGACTTCCATGGCGCTTAATGCCGGTTTAGATTTTGAGATGCAGTCCGGCACGTGGTTCTCGAATGCGAGAATTAAAGCGGCACTCGCAGACGGTAGTCTAACCATGGATACAATCAACAAAGCTCTCGACCACCGGTACGTGCAGATGTTTAAATTTGGCGTCTTTGACCGGCCGACCGTGCAGGGCACTATCGACGCACAGGCTAATGGGGCTAAATCCCGCGAGATTGCTGAGCAGACTGCCGTTCTACTGAAGAACAGCAATGACCTGCTGCCGCTCAAATCCTCCGTGAAGTCAATTGCCCTAATAGGACAGGCTACCTTCGCTGACGCTGCAGTCGCTGGTGGCGGTGGCAGCTCGCGTGTATTGCCGTTATACACAGTCACACCGCTACAGGGGCTGCAAAATACCTTGACGAAGCTGGGTTCGAAAGCTTCGATCACCAAGGTCATCGTGGACAATAACAACAGTAACCTCTCTGCGGCTGTTGCTGCAGCGAAGAATGCCGACGTTGTGATTCTCATGGCTGGCGTCGTGACCAGCGAAGGCTCGGACCGTCCTAGCCTTTCCTTACCGAACAATCAGGATGAGATGATTGCTGCCGTAGCTGCCGCCAATAAGAATACGGCGCTCGTGCTCAAGGATGGTGACCCTGTCCTCATGCCATGGATCAACCAAGTTCCTGCGATCCTTGAAGCTTGGAACCCGGGCGAAGAGGATGGCAATGCCGTCGCTAACTTGCTTTTCGGGCTCGCCAATCCTTCTGGTAAACTTCCGGTCACTTATCCGGTCGCCAAAGCAGACACGCCAACTAGCACGGAAGATCGCTATCCGGGTATCGGTTCCGGTACTGGAGTAGTCCCTCAGGTATACTATTCCGAGGATTTGAAGATGGGTTACCGTTGGTATGACGCCCAGGGTATCGCTCCGCAGTTCGCTTTCGGTTACGGACTGTCCTACACCAATTTCAAAATTTCTAAACTTTCCGTCACGCAGAAAAGCAATGATGGGACCAAGCCGATTCAAGTGTCTGTTTCTGTGAAGAACACCGGAACTGTCGCGGGTGCTGAAGTTCCTCAGGTCTACCTGGGTCTGCCCGAGAGTGCAAACCAGCCGCCTAAGCGACTAGTGGGCTTCAAGAAGATCTGGCTCGCCCCTGGCGAGGAGAAACAGGTTACGATCACTATCGACCCGGCTGCATCGAACCATCCGCTGTCCATCTGGAACGTCGACGCTGACGCGTGGAAAACCCTTGATGGTAATTACAAGGTGTACGTCGGCAACTCCTCGAACAACATCACGTTAACCGACACAATTACGGTGGGGAAAACAGCTACTTTGACCGGCAAAATCTCCACAACTGCGGGAGAAACATTTAGCTTGAAATACGGTCTGAAAAACGTAACGAACAGTGTCTATCAGGCGGTTTATGCTCAGGATCTGACACTTAATTTTGATCCGACGCAATACGAATTTGTTAATGCCCAATCCTTGAAAACAGGGTTATCTGTTGTTAAACAAGATCAAATCGAGCCAGGCAAAGTACGGGTGCTATTAGCCAGCTTAGGGGCAGGCAACGCAGTTAATATGGATGGTGACTTGTTAAGTTTGCAATTCAAAGCCAAAACAAACATCCAGTTTGCAAACCCCATTTCCCTAAGTAGCATCGTTATATCGAATGCGAATGGGGATACGACTCAACTTGCCGATGTTTCTCAAATCTACCATGTAGCTGATTTTAACAATAACGGTGTAATGGACATCGGTGACTTGGGCATTATTGCCGCTGCATACGGTAAGAAATCAAGTGATGTGGATTGGGCTATGTATCAGTCAAAGGATTTGAACAAGGATGGGAAAATCGATATTTTTGATCTAGCTAGGGTAGCACAACTAATTTAATCAACGATTGGTAAGCAAGGGGGAAAGTTTAGAAACTTTCCCTTGCTTCTATCGAAAGGATGGTCTTCAAAGTGAGACGAAAATTACAGTTATTCGGCTTATTGGTATTGATGAGTATCGTGTTGTTGCAGCCGAAGGCCGCTTTGGCTGATACAGCTCCATCTTTTTCATTGGGGCTGAATGCCTCACAGGTGTCGCAGGGTAAGGACATTCAGGTTACGATCACAGCAAACAATATAACTGATCTTTATGCTTATGAGCTGAATCTCGATTTCGACAATACGATGCTTGAGTTTAAAGGAATCAGCAGTGGTGATTCCGATGGGTTTTCAGTTGATCCTCAGGTGGATGGGAATCATCTTCTGTTTGCATTTACTAAGGTTGGTAAAGTACCGGGAGATAGTGGAACTGTCAATCTTGCCACTGCAACATTCAAAACCATTCGTCAAGGGGGCGCTGTTTTTCAGCTGAAAAGCGTGAAGTTTGTGAATAATAATTTGAATGATTATGCATACAATACGGATGCGATGGCGACGGCGCTGATTGTCACGAATAGTGATGGTACACCACCAACAACACCAACACCAACCAGCGGTGGTTTTGGCGGATATTCAGCAGGTGTTGGCGCTATCACACAAAATGGCCAAGCTAACCCGGGAACCATCGTCATGCAAGCCGGGGATGCGACTGTGGATGCAGCGACGCAAACGGCACTCTTTATTTTAACGGAAGCCAATTGGGATAAGGCAATTGGACAAGTATCAGCAAATGAAAAGGGCATCAAGCATATAAAAGTTGAGTTGAAAGAAGTACCGGGAGCGAAAGCGTATAAACTGCAAATTCCTGCGAAATTACTCTCAAATAGTCAGTACTCGGCTCAAATGCAAGTTGAATCGCCAATTTCATCGTTATTCCTACCGAATAACATGTTTCATGCCGATGAACTATCGGATGCCAATGTCACGCTGAGGATTGGTGAAGCTGATGTCGGCAAGTTGGGCGATGATGTTCGGAATCGAATTGGCTACCGATCCGCCATTGATATAAGTATGCAAGATGGCAATAAACCGATAGCTTGGAACAATCCGGGTGCACCGGTGACCGTAAGTATGCCATATTCGCTGAATGAAGATGAAAAGCAGCACCTTGAGCATATCGCTGTATGGTTTTTGTCCGACGATGGACAACCGATTCCGGTACCAAATGGCAGATATGATATGAAAACAGGTACAGTTGTATTTACGACAACACACTTTAGTACATATGCAGCAGCATTTGTGCAAAAGACGTTTGAAGATATTGCTTCTTTGGATTGGGCAAAAAATCAGGTTGAAGTACTCGCTTCTAAAGGAATTATCAACGGAACATCAGATAACTCTTTTGATCCAAATAAGCCGGTTACACGCGCTGACTTTTTAGTCATGTTAGTACGCGCATTAGAGCTAGAGAACTCCAGGGCAGTGGGAGACAAATTTGCTGATGTACAAGAAGGCATTTATTACGACCAACCTTTGAGAATAGCTAGAGGAATGGGGATTACGGTAGGAGCGGGCGACAACTTGTTTAAGCCCACAGAACCAATCACAAGGGAAGACATGATGGTGTTAGCAGAGCGTACGCTGAGAGTGGCGAAACAAATGACTATGCTAGCAAAGGAAGAGCAATTAAAACAATTTACGGATTATTTAGATGTATCAGATTATGCGGTTCATAGCGTGGCTTCTCTAATCGAGATGGGGCTTGTTCACGGATATGATAATGCTATTCATCCTAAAGATACAACGAATAGAGCTCAAGCAGCGGTCTTGATATATAACATTTTCACTAATTTGTATAAGTAATCAAATGAGCACAGATTAAATATGAAAGGACAGTCGATATTCGAACTGTCCTTTTCGAATTGAATTTTTCTCTAGAAAAAATATTTTGGAATGTGCAAAAATCGTTACATGTGTTTAGGTTTGAATTGAACTATACTGTATTGTATTCGTTTGCATTTCCTTAGAGTGGTGTAGTGTGGAATATATAGATGAAATGGGGATTGATTCGATGTTCAATATAACAGTTCGTAGTGTTGGAACTTCCTTAATCATCGCTGGGCTGCTTGCTGGCTGTTCTTCCAGTGCGGGGACTACTGCAACTGGCGCCAATACTTCAAGAGGAACCGAGAAGAATGTCGTGCCGGTAACTTTGAAATTCCACTTTTGGTATAATGAAGACCAAGATAATTGGAAAACGGTTTATAAGGAGTTCCAAAAAAAATATCCAAACATTAAGATAGAATCGGTAACAGCTGGGGACAACAATTCAATTGAATATTTGAGAAAGCTTGACCTTGCCGCAGCTTCAGGCGATCAGATTGACGTGATGATGTTCTCTGCTCCTCAATATTATTCACAACGTGCTRCTATCAATATGCTGGAGCCGCTTAACAGTTTCATTGCTAACGATGGATATAAAGTGCAGGACGAGTACTATCTTGACCCATCGATTGGTGATAAGACTTATGCACTTCCTGCCAAGAAAGTTTCATTTTTTGTCATGATGAATAAAAATCATTTGGATGAAGCAGGCTTACCGGTTCCCAAGGATTGGACTTGGGATGAATTCCTCGATTATTCCAAGAAACTGACGAAAGGTGAGGGAACGAATAAGCGATATGGAAACTACTTTCATACATTCTCTCTATTCTATCACTTTGCTCAACTAACCCAGATGGACGATTATCTTCTTTATAAAGCCGATGGCCAAACTTTGAATGTTGATACTCCGCTAAATAAGAAGTGGCTCGATATCCGCAAGCAAACGGAAGTTGTAGACAAATCCACAACACCATATGCCGAAGTAATCAGCCAAAAGCTGAATTACAGGCCTCAATATTTCAATGAAAAAGCAAGTATGATTATCACTGGAGACTTTATGATTCCAGAAGCTGGTGGAACGGATAAAGTACCTGCTAACTTCAAGACGGTTTTCGCACCTTTACCAAAAGTGAACAAAAGTGACCCAATTACAACAACTTCTGGTTCAGATCTCATGGCTGTATACGCTAAATCGAAGCATAAGGAGGAAGCTTACCAATTTGTCCGTTGGTATACAACAGAAGGAATACAGCTCCAAGGTAAGTATATCTCATCTTGGAAAAAAGCAGATGTTAGCAAAACCATTGATAACTTGGTGGCAACTTCCAAATCTCCAGATAAGGTTGATAAAGAATCATTATTATATGTGATGAACAACAGTATTCCACAAAAATTCCGCATTCCGATGCCTTATAGCGATGAAGTGGACAAGGCTTACGTTAAAGAAGTGGAAAGATTCCTGCTTGGTGAAGTGGATACGGATACTGTTATTAAAAACGCGACTCAAAAAGTGCAAGATGTCATAAAAAATAATAATAAATAAACATCTAAATCAATGGTCCTTCCAGGGTAACTGAGTTGGCTATTGATTTTTCGTATAATTCGTATAAGAAGGGGACTGAAGATGCTCTCTAAAACAATTCTCAGTGCGGCTGCTATTTCAATTATTGCAGGTTTGTTTAGTGGGTGCGCTGGTAGTTTTACTAATAAAAAATCGGAGGTGATCGACAATAAGGCTGAACAAGTTACGTTGAAATTTCATTTTTGGTATAACGAAGATCAAGATAATTGGAAAACCGTGTATAAGGAGTTCGAGAGAAAATACCCGAATATTAAGATTGAAGCAGTAACTGCCGGTGACAATAATTCTATTGAGTACGTGAAGAAACTCGATCTTGCTGCTGCTTCCGGTGATCAAATCGATGTGATGATGTTCTCTCTCGCACAACAATATGCGCAGCGAGCAGCCATAAATATGCTCGAGCCTCTCAATGATTACATTTCAAAAGACGGATATAAGATGCAGGAAGAATATTACGTTGATCCTACAATCGGAGATAAGGTCTATGCGCTCCCCGCAAAGAAAGTTACCTTCTTAGTCATGTTAAATAAAAATCATTTGGACGAAGCCAGCCTTCCTGTTCCCAAAGATTGGACTTGGGATGAGTTCCTCGACTATTCGAAAAAGCTTACAATAGGGGAAGGAGCATATAAGAGATATGGAACCTACTTCCATACATTCCCTTTATTTTATCAACTGGCTCAGTTCAATCAAATGGATAATTACTTCCTATATAAATCGGATGGAAAGACGTTAAATATCAATAACCCGCTTATAAAGCGTTCACTCGATATCCGCAAACAAGCGGAGGTTACTGACAAATCGGCGACTCCCTATACGGAAACTATTAGTCAAAAACTTAGCTATAGACCTCAATATTTCAGTGAAAAAGTGAGTATGATTATTGCGGGAGATTTTATGATTCCTGAAGCCAGCGGAACGGAAAAAGTCCCATCTAACTTTAAGACTGTGTTCGCACCTTATCCAAGAATGAGTAAGAACGACCCGATCACAACTACTTTAGGTGGAGACCTTATGGCTATATACTCAAAGTCGAAGCATAAGGAAGAGGCTTACCAATTCATTCGGTGGTACACGACGGAAGGAATTCAGCTTCAAGGGAAATATATCCCATCATGGAAAAAAGCAGATGTATCTGAAGCCCTCGATCATCTAATTGCTTCCTCTAATCATCCAGATCACATAGACAAAGAATCTTTGTTATACGTGATGAAAGCCAGCCTTCCCCAAAAATTCAACATTCCAGTGCCTTATCATGATGAAATCGACAAAGCTTATAGTAAAGAAGTTGAAAAATTTTTACTCGGTGAAGCAGATGTGGAT
>NZ_JBFTQB010000102.1:0-14728 GCF_056398785.1 Paenibacillus sp. 01T422
CTTGCGAATAATGCTCACATACACCCTCTGTTGTTGAGGGTTCATCGGGTTCATATCTAAATAAGAGGCGACGACCACCTTCTCTTTCGTATCGGTCAGTTTCTGGTACCATTCACTCTGTTTATCGCTTTCCTTCAGTACGAAATAGCTTCCCCCGCTTCCAATTGTCGGATTCGTGGTAAACACACCTAGCCAGGAAATGTACGGATACTGATCTGTATATGGACGCAGCTTGTCACGCAAGTAGCTATCATAAGTGTCATAGTAAATGGACAAGTCGGAATAGGAGGCTTCCAACTTTCCGTTGAAAGTTCGATCTGCTGCTACCGTGTTACCRATCGCTACGCTTTCGTTTACGATCTGGGTGAGTTCATACGCTGCTCGATCCAAAGAAATCTGCAGATTTTCCCTCTCCCGACTTTGCGTATCCCGGCTATTTTGCATGTAGAACAGGATATTGATACTCATAATTGGAAGTAAGACGCACAAAAGATAGATAAATAGAAACTTATATTTTAGCGGTATGTCATTGACGATATGGCTGAAAAGCTTCCATTTTCGGTTCATTGTCGCTCTCCTATCGGTTCTCAGCCTTTTTTGTACGATGAAGGGATTACGCCGGTCAAGGCTTTGAACTTCGCACCAAACTGCTCAGGATCTGAATACCCTACCATGTGGGCGACTTCATTTATTTTCATCTCCGTACGGAGCAGGAGCTTCTTAGCCTCCGTAATGCGAACGGTGTGCACGTATTCATTGAATGCGAGCCCGCGTTGCTTTCTAAAGCGTTGGCCTAAGTGAGCCGCATTCACATGTAAATGCTCAGCCACGTGTTGAAGCTGCAGCTTTCCTTGGTAATGTTGTTTAACGTATGCTTCAGCAGCAGAAACAAGATCATCGATACGAGCACCTTTCTCCCTTACGTTCCACTCTGCTGCTTCCAGAAACTCTTTCAACATGCTGTTTTTCAGTTCTCCCAAATTCTTCGGAAGAGGCGATGCAAACCATCTTCGTGTCCAGTTCTCCATATCTGCTCCCTGTTGGGCTAGTTCTTGAAGAATCTCCAGCTTCAGCGTAGACAAGTTTGCCGCCTCCCATGCTTCCGAAGAAGATAAAGCCATAAATAAGTCAAGCGTAAGGGTACGAACGGCATCTACATGGCCATAGTTGACGGCATGGATCAACGCTGTCTTGGTTACCTCAGTAATCGATGGAGATTCCTCTGACATTTTGACCTGATAATAGTAGACCTTGGGAAGATTGGAGGGGAATTTGCACACCTCTGCGGTAAGCGCTTCCTGATAGGCTCTACGCAATGAAGTAACGCCTCTAACCTCGCTGCTGATTGCAAAAGAGAAGGTCTCTACGCATTCTTTTCGGATATGTGTGACGAAACGATCTATAAACAAATTCGTTAATAGAAATTCCATTGAGTCCACAGCAAGAATAAAACCATACCTGTTAGTGCCCAGCACGAACGAATACACGCTCACTTCCGCCAAGGCTTCCGAATCCACGGCGACCCGAAGACGCTGAAACAGGCTGATCTGCTCTTGCTCGCTATTATCCAAATTGCTAGAAACAAGGTAGATACAGCGAATTCTTGATTGCTCGTGTAGATTCAGCAGGCTCCACGCCTTGTCCACCCATTCCTTTCTGACGTCTCCCATCAAAAGCCGTGAAATTGTTTCAGTACGACTACGATCAATGATTGAGTGCTGCAGCATACGTCGTGATTCCTCCGCGCGAATGTCCTCCGCAACAGCAAGAACTGCGCTCTCTAATTCCATCTCGTCCAAAGGCTTTGTCAAGTAATTGGAAACCCCGAATTTCATAGCTTGCTGCGCATATTGGAAATCGGCGTAACCGCTTAACACGATAAATTTCGTATCAGGAAAGCGCATATAAACCTTTTCAATCAATGCCAAGCCATCAATGACGGGCATCCGAATATCCGTTATGATCAGATGAGGGCAGCTTTCCTCTACTAGCTGTAGAGCATCCTCTCCGTCTAGCGCCTCTGCATATATTTCAAATCCAAGCTTGTGCCAATCAACTAGAAAACGTAACCCTTCCAGCATGATCGGCTCATCATCGGCGATCAGAACCCTCAACATTCGCGTTTCACCTGATTTCCCTCTTGATATGAGATTATTATACGGTCCCGCCCATAGATCAGCAACGGAAAAGCCGTTCTAGTCCTCGGACTAAAACGGCTTTTCCAATGCCCGAACCCTTATTCTTTTACACTTCCCAGATTTAAACCTACTACAAAGAAGCGCTGCAGGAAAGGGTAAACTAACAAAATCGGCACAGCAGTTACAATGGTAATGGCAGCCCGAACCGAAGCAGGTGTAACCATACCTTTGGACTGGCCCGTGTTAACACCATTTAAGAGCGCAGGATCACTGTTGCTGCTCATTGTAGAGCCCAAGAGCTTCATCATCTCGTACTGCAGCGTACTTAATTTAATATCGGAAGAAGCGTATAAGAACGTGTCAAACCAGGAGTTCCATGAGCCAACCGCAATGAATAACGCAATGGTTGCCAAAACTGGCGTGCAAAGAGGAAAGATAATCCGCAGAAAAATGGTCAAATCTCCTGCCCCGTCTATCTTCGCTGATTCAATTAAACTCCCCGGGAGAGACTTGATATAGGTTCGGATGACGATCAGGTTAAATGCACTAACCATTCCTGGAAGAATGTACACCCAAAAGCTGTTCAGCAATCCCAGTTGCTTGATCAGGAAATAATTCGGGATCAGGCCAGCATTGAAATACATCGTCAGCACGAAAAACACGCCAATGATCTTGCGGAACAAATAGTGTGGCTGAGCCAACGTATAAGCTAACATCGAAGTCAGAAAGACACCTAACACTGTAAGCATTACGGTTCTAGCGACCGAGATCCAGGCAGCATGATAGATCGTTCCTGAGATGAAAATTGCTCGATAATTTTGCAAGCTCCAAATCCTCGGCCACAAGTATAGGCCGCCCCGCAGCGTATCGTTTCCTTCATTAAAAGATACCGTCAATGTATGAAGAAAAGGATACAGGGTTACGGTGACCAAAAAGAGCATAAAAAATCCGTTCAGTGTGTTGAATAGAATCGCTTCCAAGCGACTATTCGGGAAAGTAGCCGTTTTCATATCCAACCCCCTTATAACAACCGCTCTTCGCCGAGGCGCTTCGCAATATGATTCGCACTCAAAACCATGACAATACTGACGATCGTCTTAAATATGCCCGCCGCTGTTGCAAGCGAGTAGTTGCCAAGTGCAATGCCATATTTCAACACAAAAATATCAATCGTTTGCGACCAGTCCACAACCAGACCATTCCCCAACAAATATTGCACTTCAAAGCCTGCATCCAAGATATGGCCGACATTCATAATTAACAGAATAATGAACGTCGCTTTAATGCCCGGCAGGGTAACATAGCGCATTTTCTGGTACCGGTTGGCTCCATCCATGGAGGCAGCTTCATAAAGCGAAGGATCTATGGACGTAATCGCAGCCAGGTAGATAATCGTGTTCCAACCTACTTCCTTCCACACATTTGCGGCACCGACAATACCCCAGAAATAATGTCCGATGCTCAGCCACATAATTGGCTCCTTGATGAAATGAAGCTTCATTAATACGACATTGACGATTCCATCCTCTACGGACAGCGTGGAAGCCACAATACCAGCCGCAATAACCCATGACAGGAAGTGAGGTAAGTACGAAATTGTCTGTACCGTGCTTTTAAATATTTTTGTTTTGATTTCATTAAGAAGAAGCGCCAGCACGATCGCTGTTACAAATCCCAATACCAAATTGATTAAGCTCATGCCAAGTGTATTACGGAGGACCTGAAGGAAGACATCATCACCCATCAGAAATTTAAACTGATCAAAGCCAACCCACTTCTGTTTGAGAAATGGCAAGGCTGGGCGATAATTTTGAAAGGCCATTAGCCAGCCCCAAATGGGGACATAATTGAAAATAATCAAATAGATCAGAATCGGTACAGACATAAAGATTAACTGTTTTTGACTTTTTATCGTTTTCCAACTGAGTTCTACGTCGATTTCCGGATCGATCCATTTCTTTTTCCTAACAACTGCTTTCGCTTCTTGTTTCCGTATAGTTTCGGCCATTATGACTCCCTCCCGAACCGAAATTTGTCATCTATAAACGGAGGAGACCTCGTCTCCTCCGCTCCTCGGTAATGACTTTGAATTATTTGCTGCTCCAGTTCTTGATCCGCCATTGAATCTGATCATTTATACGATCTTCGTAAGCTTTGATGTTCGCTTTGGAAAGCTGATCGGTATATTCTTTCCAGACTTTTTCGAAATCCGCTTCGCTCGCTAAGACCGCTTTCGGCAAATACTTCACGGCTAGATCGTTCATCTTGGTTTGGGCTACTTTTGCCGGGGAACCGTCGATCAAGTCAATGGACCACGCTGGATAATAAACCGGGTTATCAACAGGTGTTTTGAAGAACTCGGCCCAAGTCTTATGATTGTAAGCCTTCAACACTTCCTGATCCACTGGCTTCAAGCTGTCATAGAACTCCTGCGGCTGCGTGTTCGGATCAGTCGCATTCCCATCGATGTAAGTACCCTGCATTTTGGGTAAATTAAAGAAGAATGCTTCTGCTTTATTGGCTAACTTCCAGGTATTATCATTTTGCTGATCACGCTGTTCAGGAGTGCGATAATATTTGCCATCCTTCACTTGATAGTCCTGACCTTGAACACCCCATTGCAGTGTTTTCTGCCAATCCTCCGTCATCAAACTATCAAGGAACTTTATAATAGCGACCGGATCTTTCGCCTTAACCGATATGCCATAACCGCGATTGATGGTTAAAGCAGGACGATCCCGGTAGTATTCCGTCGCACCTGGATAGAGCAATGGGAAACCTACGTAGGTGCCGCCAAAATTCCCCTGAGAAATCAATGATTTCTCGCCATCACTAAAATTCCAATGCTGGTCAAACATACCGATAACACGACCGCTTGCAATTTTGGCCAAATACTGATCATAGTTCTGCACAAGTGCTTCCTTGTCCAACAGTCCTTTACTGTTTACCTCGTTCAGCTTCTTGTAATAGTTCTTTGCTACATCCTTGTCAGCAAAAATGGATGCCTTGCCGTTATCTACAATCACGCCGCCGTCGTTCGGATGTCCTGCCAAGTGTTCTGGCGGATTCTGCAACGGAAAGGTTCTCCAATCAAAGTTCAGCGTCTCGAAACCAATCTTGTCTGGGTGCTGCTGCTTGGCCTTTTCTACAATTGCGAAGTAATCCTCAAGTGTCTTGGGAGTCGGCCATCCCTGCTCCTTCAGAATGTCCTTTTGTAACCAGAAGCCGGGGCCCTCGTAAGTCGTTTCAGTAAATGTTCCTGTGAAAGCATTGTAACCCGGAAGTGCATAGATATGACCACTTGCCGGATCCTTTATCTGGTTCCAAACATCCGCATAATGCTTCTTCAAGTTCGGTGCGTACTTCTCGATCAAGTCTTCCAGAGGTACGAATGCGCCTGCAGCAATCAACTTGTCATCGCCCGTAATCACATCTGGATAATCGCCTCCAGCAATCATAACACCTAGTTTCTGCGTAAGGTCACCGACCAGAAATTCCATTTTTAAACTGACACCTGTTTGATCCTTAATCATCTTATAAATGCGATTGTCTGCCGTAGGCTGTTGGTAAGAGTTAGCAATAAACATAGAAATCGTCATCGGTTTAATAGCTTCCGTACCCTGCGTAGCTACCGCGCTTCCTGTGGTAGTTGGAGCCGTGTTAGAAGCAGTCGAACTGCTGTCTGCGTCATTGCATCCTGACAAAATAACACTGAGAGTCAAAACAGGAACGATCATTCGAAGGGTAGTACGCTTCATTTGTAACGCCATTTTCTTTTTCCTCCCTTTCACATCTCCCTTTAAACGCTTACATAGTGATATATTTAATTATATCTTTTTGGAATACGCTTACAATTCATAAACTAAAGGTCTTCCCCCTATAAATTAAAGGTGCTTTTATTGTAACACAAGCTAACTACTGAAATTGGTTGCGTTATACTACCCTTTTAATGAGAATAAGCAGCCGATCAGGTCGGCTGCCTTAGTGTCACTATTCATCTCCAGATGTGCTAGATACATCCAATGTTAACAAAACTACAGAAGCTTTTGGGATTATAACCGTAAGATCAAAACCTTCTGGTGAAATGTCCTGTTCCACCGGTGTAACTTTATAGGGTTCCTCAAAAGAATTGCCATCCTGATGATTGTTAGAAGATAGTACAATCATTCTCCCATTGCTATTATAGTGGCCGCCTTTCAGATTCAACATGATCTCTTGATCTTCATCCACGATTAAATTCGCAAGTGTAACTGCTAGTATACCGTCCCTGATCGATGCTGAGCAGGAGATGCTTGGAATATCATACGTCTTTCCTTCTATTCTATAGGTTATATTTTTACAATTAACTTTCGTTTTAAGGCTTATTGCATGCTGGTGAATTTTATACATATCAAACACGTAGTAGCTTGTAGTTGCCACACAGGCATTGCCYTTGGCAAGAAACAGAGAATGGATACAGTTGACAAGCTGAGCCACATTAGCCATGATAACTTTATCACAGTGGTTGTTGAAAATATTTAACGAAAGCGCCGCCAACACTGCCTCTCTCATTGTGCTCATCTGCTCAAATAAATACTTGCCCGGCAACGGATGCCTGCCATTCTGCTGATGCCACACTCCCCATTCATCGACGACGAGTCCAACCGATGTTCCGGGCATCGCAGCGCATATCATCTCATACTGGGATTGAATAAACGGTTCCATGTCCAGTCCGACCCGCATCATTTCATACCACTGCTCATCACTATATGCCAGCTCGGTACCCATTCTTCCCGTATTCGTCACATAGTAGTGAAGTGAGTATCCAAACATAGGAGCAACTCGCCCCACTGTGTACATCTCTTTATACTTGTCAAAAAATTTCCCCGTCCATTCGGGAATATCTTCATAGGGTCCGCATGCGATAAACTGAAGATCCTGCCCTACACTTTTGCTGATGATGCTGTACTTTCTGTAAATATGGCAGTAATCCTCAGGTGTCATGCAGCCGCCGCCACCCCAATTTTCGTTGCCAAGCCCCCAATATTTAACGTTAAAAGGCTCCCGGCTTCCGTTCTCCTCCCGTTCCTGCGCTAGTGTAGTTGTACCTTGCATCATATTACAGTATTCAATCCAATTTCTAGCTTCTAAAACGGTYGTTGTCGTAGCATTTACTGCAAAGTACGGCTCAGCATTGACTAGACTGCAAAAATCGATAAACTCATGGGTACCAACCTGGTTAGATTCGAGCTTCCCGTCGTTCATATACCACCAATTAACGGTTGTGGGACGCTTCTCACTTGGACCGATACCGTCTCTCCAGTTGTAAGTCTCCGCAAAACAACCACCCGGCCAGCGGATAACAGATGGGTGAATTGCTTTTAATTTCTCAATAAGCTCCTGTCTGAATCCCTTTATATGAGGAATATCGGAGTCCTCGCCTACCCAGATTCCGTCGTATACAACTCCGCCCAAGTGCTCAATAAAGTGTCCATAAATATTGGGATTAATTTGCCCTATCTCTTCATTCAGCCAAATGTCGATTGTGGTCATCATTTTTCTCCCGCTCTTACCATTTAGGAAATAAAGGATAGGGGCATGCCCTATCCTTTATTTTAGTCCGTATTTGTACAAGACAACCGCAATATTTGCACGTTCCTCCATGTATATAACCAGTGCAACCCTTACACTCAGCTAGCCGATTATGCCATGTTTCCTCATCTACAAGCTCAATGTGCCTTGATTGAATCAGCAATTGCAGCATTGCCTCAATCTTTTCAGGTGCGACATCTATCGTCTCCGAGCAGTCCTTGCATGGACCGTGTTTGTTAGCCATCAGATAGCTCCTCCCGATTCAATCGATCGTCAGCACGACAACAGACATCGGCGGGATATCCGCATGGAATCCTTCTTGATTCAGCTCTACACTAGTAAATGGCTCGGGCTTGACATGAACAGGATTTTCAAAAGAATTATGGCTGTTCATGGAGGACGAAACCAAGACTCTTCCCGTTACCTGCTTACCGATGAGTCCTCCCATATTGCAATCTACTGGTGCAGCATTCCTCGGATCTGTATTGCAAATGGTAATATTCAGCTTACCTGCAGCATCTACGGAGGCAGAGGCGCTAAGCTGCGGCACTTCTTCTCCATTAAGCTTGTATGCGCCGCTCTGAATCTCAATTGGTTGCAGGATGGCATCCTGATGTACCTTAAACATTTCGAAAACATGATAGGTAGGGGTCAGAATCATTTTATCCCCTTCTGTTAAAATAACAGCCTGGAGTACATTAATTGTCTGGGCAATATTCGCCATTCTTACGCGGTCAGCGTGATTATTGAAGATGTTCAAACTAATTGCTGCAGAAACCGCATCTCTCATTGTATTTTGCTGAAAGAGGAAGCCTGGATTGGTACCTGGCTCAACATCAAACCACGTGCCCCATTCGTCTATGATAAGCGAGACCTTCTTCTCGGGATCGTATTTATCCATAATAGCCGAATGTTTCGATACAAGTTCTTCTGTGAAATACGCTGCCTTCATGATGCCAAACCATTCACTTTCCTCAAAATCAACGGCCTGGCCTCTTACCGCATTCGGATCTTTTATATAAATTCTGTTACCATCAGGATTTTCTATGACGAAGTTGTGATCTCTTAACCTCGTGTAGTAATGGAGCGCTAGTCCGTCCATGAAATGACCTGTTTCCCGCATCATCACTTCCGTCCAGTGGTAATTGTCCCCTCTAGGGCCGGCAGCAATTTTATAAATGGCATTGTCCCCATAATCTCTAACATATGTACTGTATTGTCTGTAAAGATCCGCATAAAATTCCGCTCTCATTCGGCCGCCGCAGCCCCAATTTTCATTGCCTATGCCGAAATAAGTCAAATTCCATGGCAATTCCCTGCCGTTCGCTTTCCGCAGATCCGCTATCGGCGATTCGCCGTCGAAGGTCATATATTCGACCCACTGTTGCATCTCATAGACAGTTCCGCTGCCAACATTCCCGCATATGTAAGGCTCAGTCTCCAGCATTTCGCATAAGTCGAAAAATTCATGGGTCCCGAAGTGGTTATTCTCAACCACGCCACCCCAATGCGTGTTAATCATTCGCGCTCTGGATTCCTTAGAACCGATGCCGTCCTTCCAGTGATACTCATCGGCGAAGCACCCACCTGGCCAGCGTAAGATGGGGATTTTCATATCTTTTAGCGCCTGAACGACATCATTGCGGATACCTCGTGTATTGGGGATATCGGAGTCCTCGCCTACCCAAATCCCTTCGTATATGCAACGGCCCAGATGCTCGGCGAAATGTCCGTATATGTTTCTGTCAATTTTGTGAACCGCTGCTTCTGGATTAATCTTAATGCTGCTTTTCATACTTATCTGCCTCCTGAGTAGAATGATTTATTTGGTTCTAGCCTTTAACACCGCCACTGGACAAGCCTGAAATAAAAGCCTTCTGATTTACCAGGAACAAAAGAATTACCGGAATAATAGCAAGCACGGCACCGGCGATCAGCATATCGTAATTGTTGCCATATGGTGACATCAGCGAAGCAAGACCTATAGGAATCGTGAACATCTTATTCGTGCGCAGCACAATCAACGGCCATATAAAACTGTTCCAGTTCTGCATCGCCAATAGAATCCCCATTGCACCAAATGCCGGCTTCATCAAGGGCACCATAATTTTGATATAAATGCCAAACTCCGAGCACCCGTCTATTCTTCCCGCGTCCATAAAATCTTTGGAAACACCCGTTATATACTGCCGAAAGAAGAAGATCGCCATGGGTGATACAACGAAAGGTAAAATAACACCATAATATGTGTTAATAATGCCCATTTTCACGATAAGTTTATAGAGAGGAAGCATGAGTATTTCAAGTGGAACCATCATGACAAACAATACCAGTATAAAAACAGTATTTTTACCTTTAAAATTGTATGCCCCTAAACCATAGCCCACTAACGAGGAAAGAAACAGTGCAACTACAGTATGAAGAGCTGTGATGCCAAGACTGTTTCTATACCAGTACAAATAGATACTGCCTTTGCCTGAGAACAGCAACTTGTAGTTGTCAAGACTCATAAGACTGGGTATTATCCTGAAATCCATGCCATTTCGAAATAACTCTTTAGAGCTCTTAAATGAAGCCATAAACATGTAGTATAGTGGGAACAAGACGATAAAGCATACGATGAGAAAGAAGACGACGATAAGTGCCGTCAACAGCTTTCTTCTTAGCTTAGTATTCATAGATCCGTTCACTCCTTCTTGAAGAGCCCGAACAATTTCAGTTGCACCATATTAACGGTGAGTACAATCAGGAGGAGGGTAATGCCAATAGCTGATCCCATACCCATATCATTTCGCTGAAATGCCTGCTGGTAAATTAACCGCACGATGGTAAGCCCGATATCCCCCGGCATTCCTTCATTCCAGAACACATAACTTTCTCCAAACATTCTGTATCCTTCAAATATGCCTATCGTTAACGTGTAAATAATAATTGGCTTTAAGAGCGGCAAAGTAATCCAATAAAACTTGCGAAAGGCATTGGCCCCGTCCATTTCAGCAGATTCATATAGTTCCTCGGGGATACTTTGTAGACCGGCAAGGTAATAAATCATATTAATACCTGCGACTCTCCACGTATTGAGAATAACCATCAGCATCATGCCTGTACCATAATTCAGAATCCAATTCTGCGGCGAAATGCCGAGTTTAGCGATAAAGGAATTGATTAAGGCCGTATCCGCTTCTCCGAACATAAGCCTAAAGGAAACGCCGGCTACGATCACAGACGTTAAGGCCGGGATGAAAATAACCGACTTAAAGAATGATTTTCCCTTGACCAATGATAAGTTCAAAAGAACGGCGAATATAATCGGGATCGGTATTAATAACAACAGAGACAGAATGGTGTAGATCGTATTGGTTTGCAGAGCGTTGAAAAAATGCTCATCAAACATTCTCCTGTAGTTATCAAGACCTATAAATTTACTGCTGTTAAGTCCGGTGATTTGATTTCCTCCTTCATGTCTAGCAGCACATTGAATATTTTCTCATTGCTGAAATAAGGATCGGGCTTCTGCAGCTCCGGATCACTCCAAACATCCCATCTGATCGGATCGAATTTCAGCTCTTGCCAAATTCTTATATTCGACTCTTTGCTTAACTTCGCATATGCGAGGAACTTCATCGCGATATCTTGGTTCTTACTTTGCTTGGTAACGGCTGTACCTGTTCCACCCATTCCTGCGGATCTTACGTCACCCTTTTCCCATACTGGCATCGGGCGCACCAATATTTTCCCTTTTAAATCAGGCATATACTCCAAGAATCTGCTCATGTACCACATTGGCATGATAAGTGAAGCCGCTTCTCCTTTGTTCATATAAGTGAAAAATTCTTCAGCCCCGGTATTGCCTCCAGGCATAGGAACCGCAATTTTATCCTTGTAAATCATATCCTTCATCGCCTGAAGGGTCTTAATATTGGTATCGTTATCGAGCGTAACGTTACCGTCTTTATCTAAATAATCGGAGCCTCTTTGAACGATCATTGGCCAGAAGGGTCTTTGTCCGGTAACCTCAAAAGCGGTCATCACCTTTCCAGTGGCAGCAACAACTTTTTTTCCTGCCTCGGTATAATCATCCCAAGTTTTAATGTTATCCACGTTCACGCCAGCTTTATCCATAAGCTCCTTATTGTAGTAAACCACCGTTGCGCCTACATGAAAATCAATGCCGTAATATTTTCCGCCTTTGCTATAAATATCGAATCTGGACTGGATGAATTTGTCCTTCTCAGGCTCGATCACTTTGTTTAATTCCACAAGCTGAATATCGCCTTTAAGGAAGTTTTGAAAGAAGTTGATGTTAATGTCAGCAATATCAGGCGCGCCCACGCCGGATTGTAACGCAATTAATAGTTTATTGTGCATTTCTGCGTTGGGATACGTGCCGCTTCATCACTGCTGCATCCCGATAAAATGGAAGTCAACAGGAACACTGAAGCAACCGCTGTAAATAATGCTTTTTTCATACACTCTTACCCCCTTCATTTTCATTTCTTGGTGACAGCTACTAACTGTGCACCTGTTAGTTATTATACAAATTTGGGTATCATGGTCGAACTCCAATATTTTGCACTCCACTACAACATTTTGTTATGTATTAAAAATGCCTTTTCGCTTGTTTATTTCCTGCAAGTCTGCTCATATTCCAGGGGAGTCATGCCCGTCATTTCTTTAAAGACCTTAAAAAAGTAGTTATAATTGTTAAATCCTACATCATTCACAATATCTTTCAGCTTTAATTCACCGAACTCCATATATTGCTTCGCATGTTCAACACGCACATGATTTAAATATTCGGTTATCCCCATCTGACACTCTTCCTTAAAAACCCTGCTGATATATGAACTGCTTACACCAGCGAATTCGGCCACATCCTGGAGCGAAACATCGTTCTTGTAATTATTCTGGATGTATTCCATAGCCTTATGGGTAATGCCGCTAAGTGAGTCTCGGTATTTCATCCGATT
The DNA here is from genome assembly GCF_056398785.1 of Paenibacillus sp. 01T422. Taxonomy (NCBI): domain Bacteria; kingdom Bacillati; phylum Bacillota; class Bacilli; order Caryophanales; family Paenibacillaceae; genus Paenibacillus; species Paenibacillus sp. 01T422. The sequence goes on from NZ_JBFTQB010000102.1 coordinate 12,680, forward strand.
CAGGATTTCAATAAGCTTAAGGTATAGATTCAAAATCCAAGATTTAATATCCAGAAGAACTTCATATTTCTGCATGAGATTATAAGGAATGTCCTCGGCAGTATATAGCTTCGACATCTCAATACCGGTGTCCTTAGACGTTTTATTAACGATATTAATTAATTCCGCACAGATAATTTGCGTTGATTTGCTGCTAAGCCTCAAGCTCGAAATTTTGATGAAGACAGCATCGATTAAGCTTTTCACGGTTTCAAAATCTTGATTTTTCAAGGCAGCGTAAATGGCTTTCTCATCTTTAATGTCCAGACAGTAAAATCCTTCTTCATGCTTGCTCGTTGTGCTTTCAATAAATATCCCATTCTTTCCCTTATAAAACTTGTCCTTCAGGACGAGTACGGCCTCCGAGTATGCATAATGAAGCTGCTGTATATCATTGCATACCTTACTTACACCAAAACTGGCCGTAATATTCAAATATTTTTTGATCTCCGACCTAATTCGATTGAGGAATGTATACACCTGATTGTGTATATACATCCAGCTGTGGTTATGTCCCAGTGAAAATATCATCGCAAATTTCCCTCTACTTGTATGGATAATTACTGATTTGGCCCAATCGTTAAGAATTTCTTTGGAAATATCGAGAAAAGTTTGAATGAATACATCGACTTCTTTTATGCTGAATCTCTCTTCAATCAAACGAAAATCGTCAATCTCCACCACTGTCACTATTAAGTTTTCCTTGTCCATAGTTATGTCTAACGCGTTGATTTCGCTTAATATTTCCCCCCGACCTGACAGACTGCCCTCAAGGAGCTTTCTAATAAACTCATGGCGAGAACGATCCTTGCCTATCAAAAGTTCATGATTTATCTCATTTTGTTTGTCACGTGCATTACGATAGGCAAGAATTGAACCTTTTGCAGTTTTTAAAATATCGAGTAATACGGAGGCGTTCAGCCTATGTTTCAGTACATAATCCATTGCTCCCCTCTTCATGCTCTGACGGACATAATCAAAATCGTCATAAGCGCTTAACACAACAATTCTAACCTGTGGATACTCACTTTCTAGCTGCTGTATCAATCCGAGCCCATTCATTCCAGGCATGTTAATGTCGGTAATAACGATATCTGGAACATCCTCTTTCATAAGGTGCATGGCATGAATGCCGTTATACGCTTCCCCGGAAATATAAAACCCGCAACTCTCCCAATCGAGCATCGTTTTCAAATCCGTTCGCGAAACCGCATGATCATCGACTATAAGTACCTTCAGCATATTTTCCTAGATCCTCCTCTCCTACAGCAGGTAAAGTAATTTCTACGGTTGTGTAAAGATTAGGAATGCTTTGAATGGCAATTCCATATGTTTCTCCGAAGTATAGCTTGATTCTTTCATCCACATTTCGAATGCCAATCCCACTCAGTCCATTCTTTTTATTTGATAATGATTCCCCCATGAGATCATTTAGCGTTTTGTTGTTTATGCCGATCCCCGTATCGGTCACGATAATTTTTAAGTCCTCTCCGACCTTGTAGCCTTTAATGATAATCAGTCCTTGGCCTTCCATTGGCTCAAGCCCGTGGAGCAAACAATTTTCCACGATCGGTTGGAGAATAAATTTGGGGACATGAAAGTCCATAATACTTTCTTCCATTTCGTAATGTACCCTAAACTTATCATAATCCCGGAAGGCCATTATATTTAGGTAGTCTTTTACATATTCGATTTCTTCCTGCAGGCTGATCAGTACGCTTCCTTTTCCCATACATCCATGAAGCAGCTGAATTAAGGAAGTGATGATACTCGAAATACTCTCTGCCTTCTGAATATTGGCCATCCACCTGACAGTGTTCAGTGAATTGGAGAGAAAATGTGGATTAATCTGGGCTTGCAGTGTTTTCAGCTCTGCAGCCCTTTTCAATTTTTCTTTTTTTGTCACCTCGTCGATCAGATATTTAATTTCAGCCACCATATGATTAAAATTTGTAGCAACCTTCCCTAGCTCATCGCTGCTGTTGTCTTCGATTCGAGTAATTAAATTAC
>NZ_JBFTQB010000103.1:0-11601 GCF_056398785.1 Paenibacillus sp. 01T422
CGGTATGTGCATGCGTTCATGAATGCAAATCTAACCACTTGGTGATGCTATGGATTGGAATAAGGCACTAGAATTGGCATATATCGCACCGAACTCCGACTGTCAATTGATTGTTGTCGGTGAGTCCAAAGACGGACAGCCTTTTTGCTATGAAGATAATTTCTACATTGATAAAATCGGTGAAGATTCGTTCACTGTTTGTTTAGAGCTCTCTGGCGTGTTTCCATTCGACAAACTAGAACATGTTTCTTTTATTGAATTTTCTTTTAAGGACCGTGGGATTTTATACTATACGCACGTGGAGTTACTTCAACTTGAGTTAAAAAAAGCGATTTGTTACCTCACGCTATCTATTCCCGAAGAGATTCAGCAGCATCAGAACCGACAGCACAACCGGGCCAAGATCTCCCTTCGAACACCCATTACCCTTCAAATTGTCGGCATTCGCGGCTTATCCGCACGCAAGGGCGTCGCTTTCTCTGGACAGCTGCTTGATATAAGTGCAGGGGGTCTCTCTTTTGTTACGACTAATCGGCTTTTTTATCCCTTATTTCTGGAATTCAGCTTCCTTTTGTCAGGGTTTCCCCACCCCATTACCGCCTATGGCGAGATTGTAAGGGTGACAAATTTCAGCAACGATTCCTATCGTGTTGCTGCCAAGTTTCGGCATACACCTGAATCCATCCTGCAAGAAATTGACAAATACTGCACGCTTCAATAGGAGGAAAACGATTGAAATACAACGTCATTGAACGAGGCGATGATATCTCCAAGGAGTTGACAGCGCGGTTCCATGCGCTCGCCGCTGAGCAAGGTATGGCAAGGGATGAAGAAAATCCCGACATTGTCCTTTCCATTGGTGGAGATGGGACGATGCTGCAAGCCTTTCATAATTATGTACATCGACTAGATCACATTGCCTTCGTCGGGCTTCACACCGGACATCTGGGCTTTTTTGCAGATTGGAAGCCGCACGAATTAGATCATCTAGCTTCACTAGTGTTCAATGTGAAAACCCCTGATGACCTTCATGTTGTGCAATATCCCGTTGTTGAGATCGAAATAACGACCGAAAATGGTGTGGAGACGCATCTGGCTCTCAACGAATTTACACTGCGAGGCATCGAAGTATCGCTTGTTGCGCGTCTACACATCAACGACGAAATGTTCGAGATGTTCCGTGGTGATGGCATCTGCATATCCTCGCCAGCGGGGAGCACAGCTTACAACAAAAGTTTAGGCGGAGCGATGGTGCATCCCTCTCTGGAAGCCATTCAAGTCGCAGAGATTGCATCCATTAACAATAGAGTTTACCGAACTCTAGGATCTTCGATGATTCTACCAGCACATCATCACTGTGACATTTATCCGAAAGCACATCAGAATATGCTGCTTTCCCTTGATCATAAGTATATGCAGCGCAACGATGTCGTTTCCATTCGCTGCCGAGTTGCTTCCCATGTCAAAGTTAAGTTTGCAAGATTCCGTCCTTTCCCTTTCTGGAACAGGGTTCGTGAAGCTTTTGTGGGATTAGAATTAAAATAAACCAAAAAAAGACGCCTTCCCTCTCTTTCGAGTAGGAATGGCGTCTTTTTACTATCTACTATGACGTGGTCGTCGAAGGCTCAGAAGGTACCTGCTGTTGCTGCTTATTTCCATTTACTTTTTCAATAATGAAATAAGCACAACCAAAGTTGCAATACTCATTCAAGTAATCCTGAAGAGCGGCAATGGAGGTTTCCTTCGTTGCTTTGGGGTGGATTTCCTTGAAGAAACCTCTCAACCTTAATTGGCTGTACCCCCAATCGCCAACAATATAATCATAACGCTCTAATACTTCGCTGAAGCGTTCTTTGAAAACTTCAAAGTTCCAGCCATTTTTATGGTCGGTAACGAGCTCATATGTTTTATTGGCAATATGAATCATGATGGTAAGAAGCTCTCCTTTCTATGACCCGTTCGTGTTCTAAACGTTCGATGCCGATTTAACCTGCTCATGGGCATGGTAGGAGCTGCGTACCAATGGCCCAGACTCAACATGCTTGAATCCGCGCTTCATGCCTTCTTCTTTTAGTAGAGCAAACTGCTCAGGCGTGTAGTATTTGGACACGGCTAGGTGAATCGTTGATGGCTGCAAATACTGTCCAATTGTCATAATGTCGCAATCAACTGCACGCAGATCGTCCATCGTCTGCAACAACTCGTCCCATTCTTCCCCTACACCAATCATGACACTAGATTTGGTTGGGATGCTTGGGGCAATACGTTTGGATCGCTGAAGCAGCTCCAGCGAACGGCGATACTTCGCCTTGGAACGAACGCGGTCTGACATGCGCTCCACTGTCTCCATATTGTGATTTAGAATATCAGGCTTCGCTTCAAGAACAGTAACCAGAGACTCTTCACGACCCAAGAAATCAGGAATCAGCACTTCTACAGTGCAAAGTGGTAGTTTGCGACGAATCGCTTTGATGGTTTCTGCGAAGATCATCGCGCCGCCATCCTGCAAATCATCACGTGCAACAGAGGTTACAACGCAATGACGCAGCCCCATTTGTAAAGCAGCGTCAGCCACACGTTCCGGCTCTTGCAGATCAAGCTCCGTAGGCAGGCCCGTTTTCACAGCACAAAAACGGCACGCACGCGTACAGATGTCACCCAAAATCATGAACGTAGCCGTGCGATTCGCCCAGCACTCATGAATGTTTGGGCATTTAGCTTCTTCACAAACCGTATGCAGCGTCTTCGAACGCATCATTGATTTTATTTCTTTGAAATTTTCATCTGTTTTCAGATTAATTTTTAGCCAGTCTGGTTTTCTCTCTAATGGTTTTGTAGGCATTATATTTCCCGCCTTTTATTTGGTTTCTCAATGTTGTTATTATATCATGAAAGCCTGACAAAACAATCCACTTTGCCAGCCAGTTGTGATACACTTATCTAGATGGACCAAAACAGCTCAGCTATTTACATATAGGCTGTATGGGAGGAAAGAAACATGAGCATACAAGAAGTAACGCGCGAGAAGGATCGCAAGCTTGGCGAAATTTTAAGAGGCATGGGTCGTGTATTGATTGCCTTCTCAGGCGGAGTAGACAGCACTTTTGTCCTCAAGCGTGCGCAGCAAGAGCTCGGTGATCAAGTTCTAGCGGTCACAGCCGCATCCGAAACATTCCCTTCGCGGGAATTCGATGCAGCCGTCGAACTTGCTGAACAGATTGGTGTCCCAATGTACAAAACAGAGGTCAAAGAATTGGAGAATGCTAATTTCGTCGCCAATAATCCGGACCGCTGCTACCATTGCAAAACAGGTCTTTATTCACATCTGCAGCAATTAGCCAAAGAATTAGGATATCCCTACATTCTGGATGGCTCAAATATGGACGATCTCGGTGATTACAGACCGGGGCTGCAAGCAAAAAATGAGCAAGGTGTCCGCAGTACGCTACAAGAGGCTGGGATGACCAAGGATGAAATCAGACAGCTTTCCAAAGAATTAGGTTTACGCACTTGGAATAAACCATCTTTTGCTTGTCTGTCCTCCCGTATCCCCTACGGTACACAGATTGAGAAGTGGAAAATTGACCAACTGGACGAAGGCGAGTACTTCCTCTCGCAGCTTGGTTTATATCAAGTCCGCGTACGTCACCATGAGAAAATTGCCCGGATCGAAGTGATGCCGGATGAAATACATAAAGTGGTGGAGCATCGCGACGCGATCTATGAGAAGTTCAGTAAGCTCGGCTTTACTTACGTAACGCTGGATCTGCAAGGCTACCGAACTGGCAGCATGAACGAAGTGCTGTCTAAGGAAACCAAAGAAAAGGTGAAAGAAGCATCCTTATGATGGACTTGGAAAAGATTTTGAAGCTCGTACAGACGGGCGATCTAGACGTCGAAGAAGCCAAAAGGCAAATCATCAAAGAGGGCGCCGGCGAAGGACCCGGCAACCTTGATCTTGGATTTGCCCAGCTGGACATCGATCGCGAGAAGCGCACTGGCTTCCCCGAGGTTATTTTCGGGGAAGGCAAAACCGCCGAGCAGATCGAGGCCATCTTTCGGCGGCTGATGGAACACACCGACCGCGTGCTGGCTACGCGTGTCGACGCGGTCAAAGCCGCCCATGTAGTTGCCGCCGTGGAAGGTGTCACCTACCACGAAACAGCTAGGTCGCTCACTTGGTTCAAGCGACCGATGTTGAAAGTCCACGATGGCTACATCGCCGTCGTGTGCGCAGGCACCTCCGACCTCCCCGTGGCGGAGGAGGCCGCTCTTACGGCAGAATGCCTAGGCAGCCACGTTGAACGCGTGTTCGACGTCGGTGTAGCCGGCATTCATCGGCTCTTCCGCCGGCTGGACCTTATTCGCGGTGCTAACGCGATTGTGGTCGTCGCCGGCATGGAAGGCGCGCTCGCCAGCGTGCTAGGCGGGCTCGTATCCAAACCTATCGTCGCTGTACCGACGAGCATCGGTTATGGCGCACACCTTGCAGGGGTGGCTCCGCTCTTGTCGATGTTGAACAGTTGTTCGCCTGGTATCTCTGTCGTGAACATTGACAATGGCTTCGGAGCCGGCTACTATGCAGGGCTCATTAACAAAAATATGTCGAAACGAGCGTGAGATTCGTACCATGCGTATTCTATATTTGGACTGCTTCTCCGGAATCAGCGGCGATATGACACTTGGCGCTTTGGTTGATGCAGGGGCAGACCGGACTTATATTGAAAGTGAACTTACCAAAATTAAGCTCGAACCGTATGTGCTGGAATGGAAGCGTGTAATTAAGCGCGGAATTTCCGCACTTAAATTGGACGTAATCCTAGATCCGGAGCATCCGCCGAAGAAACATCGTCATTACTCCGAAATCGTCAAAGTCATTCAAGAAGCCGGATTTAATGACCGTGTAACATCACTCAGCTTAGCCATCTTTGAGAAAATTGGTATCGCTGAAGCGAAAATTCACGGGATCCCAGTTGAAAAAGTGCATTTCCACGAAGTCGGAGCCATTGACTCCATTGTCGACATCGTAGGTGTTGCCTTGGCTATCGACTCTTTGCAAATCGAGCGTATTTTTGCATCTCCTGTACCGTTAGGCTCAGGAATCATTCATATTGATCATGGAACATATCCAGTTCCCGCTCCGGCAACTTTGGAAATGATGCGTGGTTTACCCATCGCTTCCACAAACCATAGCCTTGAGATGACCACGCCAACTGGCGCAGGTATTATTTCTGGGATTGTGGACGAGTTCTCCAAAAGTTTTCCACCAATGATCGTAGATACAATTGGATACGGGGCAGGTACAAGGGATTTACCGAATCAACCTAACGTTCTTCGTGTCGTGGTCGGTAAAGTGGATCCTTTCATCGGAAAATGGCAAGTTGGCCATGAGCACATCGCTCATGAGCATAACCATAATCATGGCCATTCCCATGATGATCACCATCACCACCATGATCATCATCACCCGCATACTCACGATCATCAATAACAACAAAAGCCTCTTCCTGAACATTAGGAGGAGACTTTTTTGCGTTGCAGCATAAACTGCGTTCTAACTTCTTCATAGACCATTTTTAACGGAACTTGGTACTCTCTAGCTACCTGTTCACATTCTTTAAATTCAGGGGCATACTGCACTAATTTACCTTGGTGATAACCTACTTTTACAGTTAACAATCCCCATTTGGTATCCACTTGCTCAAATTCTCTAGCTAATCTATGACAGGAAGCCTTCATATATCGAATGCCCAGCGTCGTTGTTTCGCTAAAGATAACATCCTCAATGAAAGAAAGGTGTGTCGCTTCTACCAGCACATTCAACATAATGCCTGGCCGTCCTTTTTTCATAATAATCGGTACCACATAGACATCATTAGCTCCGACATCGAAGAGCTTGTCCATAATATAAGAAACCCACTCTGGATTCATATCATCCAGGTTCGCCTGAATTAACAGCATCCCATCGTCAATATGCTCTTCCCTATGATTAAAGCTCACCATTCTCACCTCATACAGGCATCATAGCAAAAAATGGGTAACAACGAAAGTTGTAAGGATAAACATCCACGGAAGAGTACATCCTAAGAACTAACATTTCAGGAAGGATGATAGTGATGAAAAGCAAACCTTTTTGGGTGCGGGTTCTAGCTTGTTGCCTCCTCCTATCAGTAGCCGAATCAGGGACTCATTCACGAATGGCAGCCTCCCAAGCTGCTGCATCTGAACAGTCTTATGCCCCAGCTTCGCCGAAGGTTAACGCCAACCTGAACGCTGAGCGGAAAGAACTTTTTGAAAAAACGAGTATAGTTTCCGACATTCCCTGGGCTTACTTAGCCGCTGTTGATCAATATGAAAGAACAATGAACATTGCTAAGAAAAGACCCGTACACAAAGGAATTACAAGCATCTATTTTCCAGAATCAGATTGGGCCGGCATGTTAAATCCAGATCAACAGGATACGAATCCGAAAAGCATTTCCTTTTTTCACGGCTACGGGCGAGATGGTTCGGGAGATGGGGTCGCAGAACGAAACAACGATTTGGATCTATTAGCTTCAATGGCCTTTCTCATGAGTAAAAATGGAACGAAAGAGGAAAATTTACTCATTAACTTATGGAATTATTATCAAAACTCGCGCAGTGTCGAGCGCATCAAACAATTCGCTACTATTTTTAACACACTTGGTACACTCGACCTTGGGGAGCATGCATTCCCACTGCCAGTGAGCGCAGATTATTCCTATCGCAGCACTTGGGGTGATAGCCGCGGATGGGGAGGGCACCGTTCTCATGAAGGAACGGATTTATTCGCCCGGCACGGAGTGCCTGTCAGAAGCACCTGCTATGGCATAGTGGAAGTGAAAGGCTGGAATCCATATGGCGGTTGGCGGATTGGCATTCGTGATGTGAACAATATTTACCACTACTACGCCCATCTATCTGGTTTTCAAAAAGGTCTTAAAGAAAATGATATTGTTAAACCCGGTCAAACCATCGGTTGGGTTGGCAGTTCAGGTTACGGTAAGCCCGGAACATCAGGGAAATTTCCACCCCATCTCCATTTTGGGCTTTATCGGGATAATGGTTTAACAGAATGGAGCTTCGACCCATTCCCTTCTCTTCGGAAGTGGGAGCGTGAAGATCGCAATAAAAGAAGAAAATAAGCCGCTCCCTTTATGGGGTCGGCTCTTTTTGTATCGTTTCTTGGGACTGAACTCCTTCATTCTTCGGTGTCGTTGTTCCGACATTCGGAATCTGTGGAAGTGATAAGCTTGGCAAACCTGCATCCTTATTACTACCCACAGGATTCCCTTTGTTATCGTAATAATAAGTAGGAACATCCCCTACCACTAGGGAATATGAAATAGGAATTTCTGTTTCTACGACCTCTGTATCCGAATCAAAGGGAATAATGACCGACACTTCTGCAATAATGCGTACATAGACTTCAAACATTACCATATTGATTCCCGCATTTTGGGAACGTGTATTTAGATCAACTTTCACATTACCGACCGGCAGCAGCCTAATCGGGATATCTGGACCAAATGAAGAGAGAATCGCGCTGTTCATCGCTTGCCCAACTGGTATGTGCTCAGATATGGATTGTAAATTATCAAGCTCACCTTGTACGGTTTTTATCGTATCGGATGTGATGCGCATATGCTCATTATAATTTAACATGAAACCTGTTATTTTTCCGTTTTTATCCATTTTCCAATCAATAAGCTGCTCTGCTTTTGTATTCCCTGCCACATGATCCGCAATGGCGCTATTAATCGCTTGTGTAGCAATCTGCTTAATTCGAACTTTCGCTAAGTTCATCAGTGGCGGTCTAAGATTACGATCAACATAGATAAACAACTGCACACAAAATAAGACAAAGATGAGAAGACTGATCAACAGCACCTTTTTGCGGCTTGATTTCCCTGTAGGTCTGCTTCTCCACCGTCGCCTTTGCAGCATCCCTTTCCCCCCTTGCCCCGCTTGCCCCGCTTGTCATTAGTACTACCTTATGCGGACATGAAGTGAAAAAGAAGCCTATGAGCTGTTCTTCTTCCTACTGCTCTTACTGCTTCTTACTGCTTCCTACTGCTTCCTGCCGTTTCCCGCTGCTTCCATTGCCGCAAACTGTCCCTCGCCCCCCACCACTGTTCTAACGCTCAGATGCTATGGACACTATCCCATTCACTCAGAAGTATAAAAATGATTTTAAATATAATTTTTTCCAAAAATGTATTGAAATAAGAACGCATGTTTGCTATTATTTAAACAAGAACATAAGTTCTGGATTTCATTTTAGGGGAGGACTAGATGGATTTTTCTCATATGTCTTTCGAACAGTTCAAGGGTCACTTCTCCAATGAAGATCATTGCTCGCAGTATATTTTTCATATGAAATGGCCTGAAGGCTTTATCTGTCCGAGGTGCAGCCATCGACATGCCTATATAACCAAAACACGTAGACTTCCTCTGTATGAATGCAGCAAGTGTCGATTCCAATCTTCCCTAACCTCAGGAACCATTATGGAAGGCAGCCGAACGGAGCTGTACAAATGGCTGTTAGCCATATTTCTTGTCTCCCGTACTGATGAAGGTACTACAGCTACGAGTCTTTCCAATCTCATTCAGGTTACTTACAAAACCGCTTGGCTGATCCTACATAAGATTCGTTGTTTGATTCAAAACTCCGACACCCAGAATCCCCTCTCTGGCTCCGTTCGTATTCATTCAGCCACATATGGCCGTCCATTCAATCCATCTGTTCACAGACACCCGCAAGAGCACCTTCTTCTCGTAGGTTCATCAAACAGTGATACGTATGGATCTAGCTATCTCAAAATAAAGCACGTTCTGCTCTCAACCCCAAAGGAAAGACATATCTCTCGTAACGAAATTCATACATTTCGCAAGCAGCATGTTATAACAGAGACTCAGAATATCGAGGTTATTACTGGTTTCTATACTCCAAAACGCCAGCGCCCGTTGCTCGAGATCGCCCGACAAGCTAGCAACTGGATTAACCACAACTTCCATGGCCTTGGGGCCAAACACTTGCAAGCTTATCTAGACGAATTTTGTTATCGTAGAAACCTCACCACAAGAAATATTTCTTTTTTCACTCATTTAAGCCAGCTTTGTTTCTCCAGGACAGAGTACACTTGATCTGAGTCAAGGGGATAGTGGCAATATACGGTGCCAATATGAATAAAACCACCTTCAAAGGAAGGTGGTTCAGGGATATGCATGTATTAGTGATAGGAAGGTACTAGGGCTGTACCGCCTAGACCAGATGGTGTATTGCTTGATTTGCTAATGGCGATTTTGTCCACTTTAGCTCCATCTTCCCTTACCTTGATATAAAGTGTGTGCGAGCCAGCTGATAGCGAGATCGAGCTACTAGGTTTTTTCCAAGCCCAACTGGAACTTCCTGTTGTCACTTGTTTGCTGCTGCCAGCATCGACTGCCACATTAAAGCTATCTGAGCTACCATCAGGACCTTGTGAAAGTAAGAAGATGTAGAATGAACCCCCATTTGTGACTTCAAGATCGTATTTAATGTAGTTCGTCTCACTGTCGCCGGAGCCGTTAGGTGTTTCCATATTCACTGCCCCTGAACAGGCAGAACAAGCTGCTTCAATAAATGTACCGTTTTTGGCAGTGAATTGCTCAGCTTCAATATAGGATACAGCACTTCCATTTACGTTGTAGTAAAGTGCGCCCGTTCCAGAACCGCCGTTGGCAAGCGTAATTACACTGACTGCTGTACTTGCTGTTGACACGTTACCAGCCGTATCCTTAGCAATAACCGTATAAGTGTATGACGTAGAGGCAGTGAGCCCTGTATCTGTATACGAGTTAGAGTTCGATGAACCAACCAAAGCACCATTGCGGTAAACATCATAGCTTGCAACACCCACATTGTCTGTAGAAGTCGTCCACCCCAGCTTTACTTGGGTACTAGAAAGTGCTGAAGCAGTTAATCCTGTTGGGATTGATGGGGCAGTTGTATCTGGGGTTAGTGCCACTGGCGCATAACGTTCCATAATCAAGCTTGTTTTAAGCACATCAGACTCAACCAACCAGCCTTTCGTGCGAAGCAGGTTAATTAAATTAGTTCTTGCACTCGTTGCTTCGCTTAGACTATCCGTTTTAAATGATGCTTCGACGATGTCTTCTGTTCCTGTTTTAGCTGCATTTAAAATAGTCCAGATTTCAATGTCTAATTCTAGATCATCGAAGTCTCCTTTATATCTTTTGAAATCGATAGGTCCGTAAACAACCGAGTTGTTTAACTGTGCTGTTCCCCAGCCCGCACTAGTCCAATTCGTAAATTTGCTAGGTATCCATGTATTGGACACGATAGCTTTTGGCTGAGGAACCCGTTGAGAATTCACTGCGTACACTACTCACTAAGTTATGGCTCGAATCCACAACAATGCTTGGTGCCAAATTAAGTTTGACTTCATAGCTTGGAGTTCCATTCGCAGCAGATGCCGGTTTAGGCGACATCAGTCCGCCAGTCATAAGAATAGCAGCAGCGGTTGTTACTATGATAGCTTTAGACAGCTTTTTCATATGAATCATTTCCTCATCTCCCATGATTATCATAGTTTTAAATGATTAATAACGATCCATAATCAGCTGAGTTTTCAAAGAATCTTGGGCCAAAAACCATCCTTTTCCCTGTAAATACGTAACGAGCTCATCATGTTTGGCTGAAGCTGTCGTTTGACTTGTTGTTTTGAATGATGCTTCAACAACATATTCTGTCCCTGTACCAGCTGCATTTCGAATTGGCCACACTTCGATGTATATTTGCTGGCCGCTCCAAGTACCAATCGAGCGTTTGGCTAGCACTGGTCCATAAATTCGGGAGGAAGAAAGTTTGCTAGTTCCCCATCCGCTTGAGACCCAGTTATTAAATTTATCAGGTGCATTGTTGATAAGAAGACTGCGTGAATCAGCTTGATTAGGAAGATCCATACCGCTATAACCTGATTTGCTGCCACTTTTGGAACGAGTGATACTCAAAGTTTTCTTTTGGTAACCCCATTCGATTTGAGCTTCATACCCAGTATCTCCTGAATTAAAGCCCTCTTGGTTAGCTAAAGTTAGCGCGCCATTAATATCATTCGAACGACATTCGGATTAAGCAGAAGTTTKACCTCATAGTCCGGAACCATATTACTTGCAGCCGATGCAGGTTGAGGTGCTCCTCCAAATCCAACTAAAGCGCTTGTTCCTACGAGTGCAGCCATAACCAACTTTAATGCCTTTTTCTTAAACATGAATTCAACTCCTCTACGTTTTTGGAAAGGTTTCCCTCTCAGACAAGAGCATAAAGAAGTTTTGTCATTGGATTGTCAGCTGAACATGTGTTTTTTGTAAAAGAATTTACTCGCTCTGGACAGAATCGCGCAGGTATTGGAAAAAACTATCAAAAAAAGAGGAACGAATCCGATCTTCGTTATACGTGAAATAAATGTATCGTTTAAAAGGATTTTGAGGAATTTCACGATACACCAGCTCATCTCGCTGCATCTCTTTCGCTATTGCTATTTTAGAAATAATCGAGACGCTATCACCGGTTAAGAC